>PWVP01000181.1 GCA_003561815.1 Campylobacterota bacterium
ACCTCGGACCTGAAGTGCCCGCAGAGGATCTCATCTGGCAGGATCCGCTCCCTAAGGTCGATCACGAGCTGGTGAGCGATCAGGATATCGCCACACTTAAAAAGCAGATTCTAGACTCAGGCCTCAGTGTGTCCGAACTGGTTCGCACCGCGTGGGCCTCGGCTTCGACCTTTCGAAACTCCGACAAACGCGGCGGGGCCAATGGTGCGCGCATCCGGCTCGAACCCCAAAGAGGCTGGGAGGCCAACGCCGGGTTGCAGCCGATCATCGAGCGGCTTGAGGCGATCCAAAAGGCGTTTAATAGCGCCCAAAGCGGCGGCAAAAAGATCTCGCTGGCTGACATCATCGTCCTAGGCGGCTGCGCAGCGATCGAAAAGGCGGCCAAAGCGGCGGGCTGGGATCTGGCTGTGCCCTTTTCGCCGGGGCGCACCGACGCGACACAGGAGCAGACCTTCGCCCCGTCGTTTTCGCATCTGGAGCCGATCGCCGATGGCTTTAGAAACTACCAAAAAACCAAATATGCCGTTTCGTCTGAAGAGCTGCTGGTGGACAAAGCGCAGCTGCTAAACCTCACCGCGCCGGAGATGACCGTGCTCATCGGCGGGATGCGCGCTCTAGGGGCCAACCACCAGGAGAGCCCGCTAGGTGTGTTCACCGACAAGCCCGGCGTCTTAAGCAACGATTTCTTCGTCAATCTGCTCGATATGAACACCCTCTGGAAACCGCTAAACGAAGATGAAATGACCTTTGAGGGCAGCGATCGCCGCAGCGGCCAGCCCAAATGGCGTGCCAGCCGGGTCGATCTGGTTTTTGGCTCCAACTCCCAGCTGCGCGCCATCGCCGAGGTGTACGCGCAGGATGATGGTCGCGAGAAGTTTGCTCGGGACTTCATCGCCGCCTGGCACAAGGTGATGAACGCCGATCGCTTCGATCTGCGCTAAGGGCAACTGCTTGGCGATTGTTTGGCCCGTGTGGGGTTTTCCAACGGGCATGCACTGATTTTGGGCAGCAGACTTAAGGCGGGTTGGCTAGAATTTTGAGATTAGTTCTCAAATATGGAGTCAAAATGAAACCATTTGTGCTGGCTGTGCTGATGCTGGTGTTTGTCTCATCGCTGCTGCAGGCGGCGGATAGCCAGGCGGTGCGCGATCGGGTCAAAGCGATGCGCGAAGACGCGGCGATGATTCAGCAGCGCATCGATGCGCTCGATGATGAGACCCGCGCTCTTTATGAGGCCTACCGCGAGACGAGCCGCGAGCTCCAAGCGCAGCGGGCCTATAACGATCAGCTCGAAAAGCTGCACGATTCCCAGCTGGAGGAGAAGGCGAGCCTAAAGGATCAGATCGCCGGGATCGAGGAGACCAGCCGCCGGGTGATGCCGCTTATGGCGCAGATGGTTGAAACCCTTGAGGAGCTGATCGCGCTCGATCGCCCCTTTTTGCCCCAGGAGCGCGCCGAGCGGGTGGCGCAGCTTGAGAAGGCGCTCTACCGTGCCGATGCCACCGTCGCTGAGCGCTACCGGCTGATTTTAGAGGCGTACAGCACGGAGATGGAGTATGGTCACACCATCGAAGCGTGGCGCGGTGAGCTGGCCGATGGTCGATCGGTGGAGTTTTTTCGCCTGGGGCGCATCGGGCTGTTTTATCGCACCCTCGATCACCGCGAGGCGGGCCGCTACGATCGGGCCACCGGGCGCTACGAGCCCCTCAGCCGTCCGCACCGTCAGGCGCTTGGCGAGGCGATCGCCATCGCGCGGCAGGAGGCGGTGCCGGAGCTGATCGTGCTGCCGCTGGATCCCCCTAAAAGGATCGCCCCATGAGAGTGCTACTCATAGCCCTGCTGCTTAGCCTCTCGCTGCAGGCGGCCGATTCGATGCAGGCACTTTTAGATCGCATCACCCAGGAGGGGAGCGTAGAGGCGATAAAAGAGCGTGAACGGCTCGATCGCTTCTTGAGCGATCGCGATGAGCGCGAGCGGCTGCTGACAGAGGCGCGGCGCGAGCTGGCCGCCGAGCAGGCCCGTACCGATCAGCTCACCCGCGCGATTGATGCCAATGAGGCCGCGCTGAAAGAGCTTGAGCAGGTGCTCCATCAGCGTAGTGGGGTTTTAGGTGAGCTCTTTGGGGTGGTGCGCCAGTATGCCGGGGATTTTCGCGCACTGGCCCAGGAGTCGGTTATCACCGCCCAAAAGCGCGATCGGATCGCCTTTTTAGAGAGACTCTCTGGCTCAAAGGCGCTGCCTGAGGCGGCGGATCTGGAGCGGTTCTGGCATCTGATGCTCGAGCAGATTGCCGCAAGCGGCGAGATTGTCCGCTTCGAAGCGCCGGTGGTGACGCCCCAGGGCAAGAGCCAGTCGCAGTCGGTGGTGCGGCTGGGTGATTTCGGCGCAATCAGTCAGGGACGCTATCTGCTCTGGCACGGCCCCTCTATGGCGCTTGTCGAGCCCGATGCCCAGCCCCCTGGTGCGCTGCTGAGCCAAGCGGCTGACTTCTCCCGAAGCGCCTCGGTTGCACCGGTGGCGGTGGACCCTTCTGGTGGTGGTATTCTCGCGCTCTATGAGCTGCGCCCTGACTGGAGCGATCGCATTGTGCAGGGGGGTCTGGTGGGCTATCTGATTTTGGCCCTGGGGGCGATCGGGATTGTGCTCGGTCTGCTTCAGGTGGGGCGTCTGTTTATGATTGAGCGTGCCACGCGCCGTCAGCTGGCCCATCTGGAGGCTCCAAAGGCAGACAACCCGCTTGGTCGTATCCTGCTCGCCTTTAAAGGCGCCCCACAAGCCGATCGGGAGAGCCAGGAGGCGCTGATGGATGAGGCGATTTTGCGGGAGCTTCCACCGCTGGAGCGGGGCCAGGGGGTGCTCAAGCTCTTAGCAGCGGTTGCGCCTTTGTTGGGGCTTTTGGGTACGGTGGTGGGGATGATCGCCACTTTTCAGGCGATCACCCTCTTTGGTACCGGCGATCCGAAGATGATGGCCGGGGGCATCTCCCAGGCGCTGGTGACCACCATGCTGGGGCTGAGTGTGGCGGTGCCGCTGCTCTTTCTGCACGGCTGGCTGCGCTACCGCTCCAATGCGCTGCTAGAGCTCTTTGAGTCCCAGAGTGCCGGGCTGATGGTGGGGCCAGCGAAGGGTCACAATGTGGCTTGAGTGGCTTGAGCCGGTGCTACGCTTTGTCGGTCGCGGCGGGCTGCCGCTGGGGCTACTGGCGGCACTGGCGCTGGTGATGTTTACGATGGTGCTGCACCACTACCTCTTTATTCAGTTTGGCTTTCGCACCTTTCGCCATCGGCTGCTTGAGCGGTGGTCTCAGGCGATCGCCCGGCTTGATCCGCGCCAGCGCCGCAAGCTGCGTAGCGGCCTGCTCTCTAAAGCGCGGGTGCGGATTCAAGGACCGCTTTTGATGCTTAAAAGTGTCGTCGCCCTCTGTCCGCTGCTGGGGCTTTTGGGTACGGTGACTGGGATGATTGAGGTGTTTGAGGTGATCGCGCTTTTGGGCACCTCCGATGCGCGGGCGATGGCCTCTGGCGTGGCGCGGGCGACGCTGCCCACCATGGCGGGGATGGTGCTGGCGATTATGGGACTTTTCTTTATCAGCCGGTTTGAGAGCTTCGCCCGCCGCCAGAACCGCGCGCTAGCCGATCGGATGGGGGGTGTGCAGTGAGACGACGACTGCGCGATCGCCAGGAGGCGGGCATCGATATGACCCCGATGCTCGATATTGTCTTTATTATGCTGATCTTCTTTATCGTGACCACCTCCTTTGTGCGTGAGTCGGGCATCGATGTCAGCCGCCCCACCGCCGAGAGTGCCCAGACCCAGCCCCAGGGCAATATCCTGATCGGTATTAGCGCCTCCGGGGAGATCTGGATCGATCGGCGGGCGGTGGATCTGCACGCCGTGCGGGCCAACATCCAGCGACTCCATGCGCTCAATCCGGAGAGTGCCGTGGTGATTCAGGCCGACTCGGACGCCTCCACCGGTGCGCTGGTGGCGGTGATGGATCAGGTGCGCTTAGCGGGGATAGAGAATGTCTCGATTGCTGCAGAGCAGTAGCCGCCTGCTCTTAGCGCTTCTCTTAGGCGCCGGGGCGACTTTGGCGAGTCTTTGGCTGATGGCGTGGCTGATTGAGCCCGACACTAATCTGAAAGCAGGCGATCGCGATCGCACGCTTATCGAGTTTGTGCGCTTGCAGGAGGAGAGTGAGCTTCAGCGCCGAACACGCCGCGAGGAGATTGAGCCCCCCGAGAAACAGAGTCCGCCTCCACCCCCTGAGAGTGCGTTTGAGGCCCCCACCACCGAGACGCCACCACCCCAATCAGAGCAGCTGAGTCTGGATCTGGATCTCACCTTCCGTGGCGAGGGGGCGCTGGGCGATGCGGCGGTGGCCGGGGCGATGGGGTTTGCCCAGCGGGGTCTGGTGCCGCTTTCGGGCACGCCGCCTTCATACCCCCGCCGTGCGCGGATGATGCGTATTGAGGGTTCGGTGGAGCTGATCTTTACCATCACGACCGATGGGAGCGTGCAGGATATCGAGGTGCTCTCCAGTGAAAATGGCGAGCACTTTGAGCAGGCGGCGATCGCGGCCTTAAAACGGTGGCGCTTTCGCCCCCGCATCGTCGCTGGCCAGCCGGTGGAGCAGCGGGCGATTCAGAACTTCGACTTTAAGCTCGATCCATGAGAGCGATTGTCGCGACACTACTGCTGGTAGCCGCTCTCTGTGCCGCCCAGATGCGCCCTGAAACCTACGAGATGCTCGAGCGGGTGCAAGATCTCATGGCCGAGCAGCGCTACGAGGAGGCGGCCAAGCGGCTGGAGGAGGCCGACTCACGGCTTGAGCGCCGCCCCTACGATCACGCCTTTGTGCTTCACACCCACGCCTATGTCTTTTTAGCCCAGGATCGCTACGAAGAGGCCGCCGAAAAGTTTGAGGCCGCCCTCAAACTCGAAGCGCTCCCTAAGGAGACCACCGCCGGTACGCTGATAGCCCTGGCGCAGAGCTGGCTACTGCTCGATCGCCCCCAAAAAAGCGTCGAGACCCTTAAGCGCTGGCGTCAGATGGAGGGCGTCACCCATCAGCCCGCGGGCTTTGTGCTGCTCGCCTCAGCCCATCTGGAGCTTGAGCAGTATCACGAGGCGTATGGGCCGCTTCAGGAGGGGATCGCCCGATCCGAAGATCCCCCTGAGAGCTGGCAGGCGACCCTGGCCTCTTTGGCGCTGGAGCTTGCGCGTTATGAGGAGGCGGTGGCGCTCTATGGCGCTCTGCTCGATCGCTACGGACCCGATCGGGGCCGCTACTGGATGGGGATAGCCAGCGCCTATCTGATGCAAGAGCGCGCCGCTTTGGCGCTTGATGCGCTTGAAGCAGCGCTGCATGCCGGGGTGCTTGAGCGCACACACTATGGGCAGCTGTGGCATCTGCAGATGGATCGCGGGGTACCGATGCGCGCCGCGCGGCTGATGGAGCAGGCCTTAAAAGAGAAGCGCATAGAGCCCAGCAGCGATCGTTTCGAGCTGCTTTTTCACGCCTACCACCTCGCCCGTGAGCATAGATCGGCCCTCGGGGCGCTCGAGCGCGCAGCGGCACTTGAGCCCACCGCCGATCGCTTTGAGCGGATGGCCCGTGCGGCGATGGCCTCTGCTGCCTACACGATCGCACTGGATGCTGCGCAGAGGGCGCTAGAGGCCGATCCTCAAGAGCCCGGTCGCCTCTGGCTGATCAAGGGCTCGGCCCACTATGAGCGCGATGCGATCGCTGCGGCGCTTGAGGCGTTTGAGCGCGCGGCCAAAGAGCCTGAGAGTCGTGAGCAGGCCGAGCGCTGGATTGGCTTTTTGCGTAGCCTTTAAGCCCCTTTGGCTAGGATGGTGCAAACCAAACAGGAGCAGAAGCGATGATAAGAGTGGTGCTAGCGGGCCTGGCGGTGGCCCTTTTGGTTCTAGGGTGTGGCAAAAAGCCTGAGAGTGAGGCGGTACTGACCGGCTGCGTGATCGAAGGGGCCTCTGCCCCCGAGTGGGTGTGCGATAGCCGGATCTTTACCGATCGCATCGCCGCGAGCGGCCACGCGGCCAAAGGCGGCGACTACGGCCAGCAGCTCTCCGATGCCCAGGCCGGTGCACGCAACGCCCAGCTTCGCCAGAGTGCAGAGGCGATTCGCGCCTCCTTTATGATCCTCTGGCGCGAAGAGGCGCGCACGATCGATTCAGCTACGGAGGCGGCGCTAGAGGAGCTGGCACTGGAGGTGGCCCGGCAGACGGTGGCAGGCAGTCGCATCCACGATAGCTGGCAGCACCCCGTCAGCGGCACACTCTACACGCTGGTGGTCGCCCCCTTGGATGAGACCATCGCCCATCTTGAGCAGGCGCTTCAAGCGTCCGAGTCGCTGGCGGTGCCTGATCGCTCTGCACTGGTAGCCGAGGTGAAAAAGCGGCTTAGCGCGCGTTAGCGCGCGATCTGCTCGAAGAGCTTATAGGGCCCCTCCTCTTTAACGCTCTCGCGGTACTCCTGGATGGTGCTATCAAAGATCCGCTCGATCATGAAGCCGCCTAGCACCAGCAGGATGAGCAGCACAATCGCCGCAACCGCCTGCATCAAGGCGATCCGCCTGGAGCGATCGACAAGCTGATTGAGGGGCTGATGGACAATCACCTCCGGCTCGAGCGGTGTGTGGGCGTAGCCTCGAAGCTGGGTGCGCCCCTGAAAGTAGCCCAGCGCTTCGGTCTGCTCAAGCGCTTGTGCGGCGGTGATTACGAAGGGGTCGTAGCCCAAAAGCCGCGTGTAGTTATCAAAGCTGCGCGGCCAGTTGACCGCCCCTGTTACCGCCACATGCCGAAACCGCTCGCTATAGGCGATCCGAAAGAGCAGGGCGATTGCATCGCGCAGCAGTGGGGTGCTAAACGTTTCGCGCATCAGGGTATGAAGGCTCTGGCTATCCCCCTCCTGTGCGGTCTGAAGCGCCTGATTAAACCGCTCCTGAAAGGGCGCATAGAGGGTCTCAAAAAGCGGCTCATCGCATAGAGCCGGGTGCTCAAAAGCCAGTTCGTAGGCCTCCAGGAGCCGTCCTTGCGTCACCGCCTGGCTGAAGCGAAGCTGCAAAGTGGCCTGGCGGCTCAGCTCGCGTGCGTGGGCCACAAACGGGGGATAGAGTGCCAGCTTCTGCGCGAGCTTGAGCTCCAAAGCGGTATCGTGCGCGCGCGCCGCTTCGTTGAGCGCTTTTTGAAGCGCGCGCGCCTTCTCATTGAGCGCCTCATAGGCGGGGATCGATTTAAGAATCGGGTGCGCCTCAAGCTGCGCATAAAACTGCTCGATCCGCCCCGTCTCGTAGAGGTTCTGGGCTTTGATAAAGAGCGGGCTAAAGCGCAGCAGGTGGTTGAGTAGATCGTGATAGCGCCGCACCGGCAAAAAGTGTTCAAGCGCCTGTTTGGCTCTGGCGAGATCCTCCTCTTTCAGTGCCGCAATTGCTTCTGTAAAGGCGCTCTGCCAGCTCTGGTGGTAGAGTTTGCCCGATCGGCTCTGGGCCAGAAGCGGATGCTGAGCGATCAGCTCGCACGCCTCATCGTATCGTCGCGCCCTGACCGCTTGGCGAAGGGCCTGAAGTTGAGGGGCTAGAGAGCAGGCCTGGCGATACTGGTGCTCCCACTCAGGCTGATTGAGAAAATCAGCAGCGAGAGTGGCGGCGATGGCGGGCTGATCCTGCTCTAGCCGCACCAGTATGGCCGGATAGATGTGCTGCTGCCAGGTCTGCTCGAAGAAGGGGGCCACCTGCTCATCGAGCAGCAAAAAAGGGTTGGCGTCAATCGCCGCTTTGGCCTTGTGGTGATCGGCCTCCTGGATCGCGGCATGCAGCGCCTGGCGGCCCTGGGCGAGATCAAATAGCGCCACCGTCCCCTCGGCATCACCGGCGACAATCCGATCGCCGCGCTGCTTAAGAAGCGTGATCGCCCCCTTTAGAAGCGGCCAGATACGCATAAGCCGCCGCGCTTTGAGATCGATTGCCGCCAAAGAGCCGCCTAAAAGCCCCACCAGCAGCACATCCTTAGAGCGCAGGATTCCCCCCGGTGCGGCCGGGGGGAGGGGCAGGTGTTTAAGCAGCACCCCCTCCTGGTGCCAGGAGAGAAAGAAGAGATCCCCCTTCTGACCGCTCAAAGCGAGCACCCCCTGGGGCAGAAAGGTGCCGCCATTAACCGGCTCGGGTAGCGAGAAGTGGGTGACAATCCGGTGGGTGAGCAGATCAAACACCGTACCGCCCTGGCTGCGATCGGCGATAAAGAGCCACCGCCCCTGAGGGCAGAAAAAGAGGGTCTTAACCCCGCGAATCGTGGCGGGCAGCAGGGAGTGGATGCGGTTGTGCTCCAGCGAGAGGATGGTGACAAACCCCTGACGGTCGGCCAGCGCCACCCGCTGAGCCGATCGAAACCGGGCCATCCGCTCGATGGGGCCAGCCGCGGCGATGCAGTGCTGTCCGCGCGCCTGTGCGGGGGTGAAGTGACAGAGCCGATCGCCCCGGGCCAGCGCAACGGTTCCGCCGCCTAGCAGTGCACCGTGTGCCGCACTGCAGGCACTGCTTGGCGGGGTTTTAAGAAGCCGCATCCGTTTGGGCTTGCCCCCCTGGAGGTTGAGCCGGGTGAGCCCTAGCAGCCCATCGAGAATCGTGACCCGATCGCCATCGGTGGCGATATCGATCGCGGCGGCTGGGAGCTTAAACTGCAAGAGTGCCTTCATCTGCTCGCCTCTACCCTTTAGCTGCTCTGGCTGAGGTGTCGGCTAAGGCGCTGGACGCTAAAGCAGAAGGCCGCATGCGACCAGGTCAGGGGGTTGACCGAGAGCGGCTCACCGGTGAGGGGGCTGAACTGCTCGGCGAGCAGCCCCGCTTGAGAGCGCCGCTCGATTACCCACTCTAAAAGGGTGGTCGCCTCCTGAATCTCGCCGCGATCGATATACCAGTTGGCCAGCCAGAGGGTGGTGACGATCCAGGGGTTACCCGGCAGGTTCATGTCGATGCGGTGGTAGTAATCCCCCTCGTAGCGGGCTAGGCCGCCAATCCCCTCTTCGATCCAGAGCGCCTGGCGCAGGTGGTGCATGGTGTTGACGATGCGCGGATCGTCCGCCTCAAACATCCCCAGCTCAAAAAGTGCCGCTACGGAGCTTTCAGCGCTGGTGTCGCATATCCAGCCCGATTCGGTCTCAATCAGCCCCCGCACAAACCGCTCCTGGGCGGTGTCATACAGCTGCGCCTCGACAGCCGCTTTTAGCTCATCGGCCCCCTGGGCGTAGCGCTGGCTATCTTCGCGGCTACCCGATAGCTCGGCCAGCTCAGCCGCCGCCTTCAGACCGGCATAGACCGTCGCGCAGGTGTAGCTCATC
>PWVP01000198.1 GCA_003561815.1 Campylobacterota bacterium
CGATATCGCTTGTCGGGCCCTCTTCGCCTCTGGCTAGAGACCCAAAGAGCCCGCAGATGGAGACACCCCTGGCAGCATACTCATCTTTTAGGCTTTTAAGCTCCTGCAGCAAGCGCTCTTTTCTTGCATGGTTCGACACATCTTGTGGCTGCCTCACCCCGAACTCCTCTCATAGTCCAGATTCTCGATTCGCCGGATTATCACGGCGGGGTAGTCTGCATCGGCTTTTAAGATCTCAGCAAGCGTCAGATAGCTTTTAGACCGCACGATCTCCACGACGATCTCTCGGCTGAAATTCATATAGTCACGCACCAGCGCGTTTCGAAAGCCGATGATCTTGCGATAAAACGGTGCCTCCTCATCGGTGCTGTGGCGGGCTCTAGCTAAGTAGTCGGCGAACTTCATTTTCATCCCCTTTTAGCAGCAGATACCCCTCCTGGATAGAGTGCTTGAGAGCTTCATCCATCCGCTGCATATCGACGATATCGACATCCCACTCCTTTAGCCCGAAAAGCGCACAGACATCCCCCCACGCCCGCGCTTGCATCCCCCACTCCTCCTCAGGCAGCGGCGTCATCAAAAGGGCGAAATCATAGTCGCTACGCGGGTGTGTCCGGCCCAGCGCCCGGGAGCCAAAGAGCACCGCCGCCTGAACATACCCCAGCCCTTTAAACCCCGCAGCCAGCGCCTGCGTGCTGATCGTCTTGCATCGGCCAAAGGGGCGGGCTTGTGTCATCGGCTAGGCTCCGTTTCCTTCCGGTCGCCTAAAGCGTGCGAAGAGCTTTTTAAAGTCCAGATGCACGCCGCATGTGGTCTTTTCGAAATGGTAGGACTCGGTCGTGAAATCACCCTGCTTGTCGTACCGGCTGCCCTCCAGCTTGTACACCTTGGCTCGCAGATCGTCTGGGTAGATGATGGCGTAGTAGCGCACCTTTTCGGCTTCATAGATGTCAAATTTGTACACCTCATCACGCTTGGCGGTGGCCGGGCTGATGATTTCGACGACGATTTCGGGCGCTTTTATCAGGTGTGCTTCGTGTATCTCCCCGCAAGTGAGGGCGATATCGGGCCGCAGGAGCGTATTTTCGCTCACTTTGTAGTCGATCTCGCCGAGCACTTCACACAGCGGACACTCTTCTAGCTGATTGGCCAGCTGCCTGATAATCTCGCTTGCGAGCGCCTGATGCCTGCGAACCGGGGCCGGACTCATGGCCAGCGGTACGCCGCCGATGAGCTCCCAGTCGCCCTCCCAGAGCCTATAATCCTCATAAGTGTAGTTCACATCCCCCAGCTTTAAAGCGCCCATCTTCTCGCCTCTTCCTTTGACATGGAACCATTATACCAAAGCCTCCACCGTCTTTTAACCATACTAGCGATAAAATCCCCGTTTTTGAGGCAAAGGACAGAATGATTCGTATATTTTTAGCGGCTTCGCTTCTGCTCTCGGTACTGTTTGTGGCGGGCTGTTCGGGCAAAGATCCGCAGATCAATCAGTCTGCCGAGCACTGGTATCATCAGATGGTGCGCCAGATCGCCATCGGCAATCTCGACATGGCGGGCGATCACTACACCAGCCTCAGCGGCGAACACCCCCGTTCAGGCCTGATCCGCGAGGCGACGATGATGATGGCTTTTGCCCACATGGATCGCGACGAGCATCTGCTGGCCAACTTCTATTTCGATGAGTATGTGCGCCGTTTCGGCACAGCTCAAGATCTCGATCGGGTGGCGTTTTTCCGGCTGCAAGCGGACTATCAGGGCATCGGTCGCGCCGGGCGGGATCAGCGCCTGGTGCTCGATACCCTCAGCCGTGCTGAGGAGTTTGTCCAGACGCACGAGCGCTCCCCCTTAAGCCACTACGGCGCCACTTTGCAAGCGCAGCTTCTTCTGGGGCGCAACTACATGGACAGCGAGATTGCCAGTCTGTACGATCGGCTCAAAAAGCCCGATGCCGCCGAGCACCACCGCCAGCGCGCCACCAATGAGCTGCTCGAGCAGGGCGAACTCGTCGCCCCGCATACCGGATTTGTCAGAGGGCTATTTGAGTAGTATGCCAAAGTGCCGAAAAACCAAAGGAGCTATTTTTGGATCTGAACAACTACGATAACTTTCCCGCCGAGATTCCCATCATCGTGGAGCAGGAGCTTTTTCTCTACCCCTTTATGATCTCGCCGCTCTTTCTCTCCGATGAGCACAGCATCGCGGCAGCCACCGAGGCGATCGAGAACAACTCACCGGTGATGATCGCCACCGCTAAAGGCCCGGGGCCGATCGAGGGGTTTGAGGACTTTTACGATGCGGGCACGGTGGGGACGATTATGCGTAAGGTGGTGCTGCCCGACAAGCGGATCAAAGTGCTCTTTCAGGGGCTCTCGCGCGGACGCATCACCAGGCCGGCCGGTGAGAACCCCTTTCGGGCCGAGGTGGCGTTTATCGACACGCTGGAGTACGATGAGGGGCGCGTAGAGGCGCTGCTGGAGAATCTGCGCGAGAATGTGCGCGTGCTCTCCAATGTGAGCAACTACTTCCCCCCCGATATGCTCAGCACCATCAACGAAAGCGGCGAACCAGGCCGCATTATCGACCTCGTCGCCAGCACCATCCGCCTGAAAAACGATGAGGCGTACAAGCTCTTTATCGAGGCGGATGTCGAAAAGCGGCTGATGATGCTACTAGAGCAGGTGGTGGTTCAGATCGAAAACGCCAAGCTCCAGCGCGAGATTCGCAGCAAAGTCCACAACCGCATCGACAAGATCAACCGCGAGTACTTCCTAAAAGAGCAGCTCAAACAGATCCGCAAAGAGCTCGGCGAGGATACCCAGCGCGATGAGGAGATCGAGGAGTACCTTAAAAAGCTCGATGAACTAAAAGCCAAAATGCCCGAAGAGGGCCATAAAGAGACTAAAAAGCAGATCGACAGGCTGAGCCGGATGCATCCGGACAGCGCCGATGCGAACCTGCTTCAGACCTATATCGAGTGGGTTCTGGAGATGCCCTTTGGTCAGTTCTCTAAAAGCCGCCTGAGTGTCAACGCCGTCTCTAAGCGTTTAGAGAGCGATCACTACTCGCTCAAAAAACCCAAAGAGCGCATCGTGGAGTTTTTCGCCGTGCGCGAACTGCTCGAAAAGCGCAAAGTGAGCCAAAAAGAGGCGCGCGGCACGATTCTCTGCTTCGTCGGCCCGCCGGGGGTGGGCAAAACCAGCCTCGCTAACTCCATCGCTAAAGCCCTGGGCCGTGAGCTGGTGCGCATCGCTCTGGGCGGCCTGGAGGATGTCAACGAGCTGCGCGGCCACCGGCGCACCTACATCGGCGCGATGCCCGGACGGATTGTTCAGGGGCTCATCAACGCTAAGAAGTTCGATCCCGTCATCGTGCTCGATGAGATCGATAAGGTGGGGCGCAGCATGCGTGGCGACCCAACCGCAGCGCTTCTAGAGGTGCTCGATCCGGAGCAGAACGAGCACTTTAGAGACTACTATCTAAACTTCGCGATCGATTTAACCCGCGTAATCTTTATCGCCACGGCTAACGATCTGAGCACCATTCCCGCACCCCTTCGCGATCGGCTCGAAATCATCCATGTGAGCAGCTACACGCCACAGGAAAAGATCGAGATCGCCAAACGCTACCTGATCCCCCAGGAGCTGAAAAAGCACGGTCTGGAGAAAAAGGAGCTAAATATCGCTCCGGCGGCTCTGCGGGAGATGGCGGAGAAGTACACCCGTGAAGCGGGGGTGCGAAACCTGCGCCGGGCGATTGCGACACTGATGCGAAAAGCGGCGCGCAAGCTGCTCGAAGGTGATGAAGAGCAGATCAAAATCACCACCAAAAACCTGCGCGACTTTCTGGAAAAAGAGATCTTTGAGATCGAGCCGGCAGAGAAGAAGAGCGCCATCGGTGTGGTCAGCGGTCTGGCCTGGACACCGGTGGGTGGCGATGTGCTGAAAATCGAGGCGATCAAAATTCGCGGCAAAGGCGCTCTGCAGCTGACCGGAAGCCTGGGCGATGTGATGAAAGAGTCGGCCCAGATCGCCTACAGCGTGGTCAAAACCCTCATCGATACCGGTAAGCTCCCGATCGCGCAGAAGCTGATCCCCCAGACTGCAGAAGAGGTCGAGAAAGAGAAAAAACCGGCCCCCACAGAGGTTTACAACCGCCATAATCTCCACCTCCATGTGCCCGAAGGGGCCACGCCAAAAGACGGCCCCAGTGCGGGGATTGCCATGGCCACTGTGATCGCTTCGATCCTCTCTGAGCGGGCGGTACGTGCCGATGTGGCGATGACCGGTGAGCTTACTCTGGCTGGACGGGTGCTGCCCATCGGCGGGCTAAAAGAGAAGCTCATAGCCGCCCACCGGGCAGGGATCAAGCTGGCGCTTATCCCACAGAAAAACTACGATCGCGATCTGGATGATATCCCCGAAGAGGTGCTCAAAACCCTCAAGATCGAACCGGTCGGCCGCATCGATGAGGTGATTAAGATCGCGCTTGTCTAAATCGCCTGCTCCAAGCCCCTCTTTGGCACCGAGAAGAGGGGTCCTTAAAAACACTTTCTAGTCGTACCGTCTCTTATCTGTGTTACAATCTATATAGATTAATAGGGAGGATTGAGCATGACCGAATGTGGCGTTACGGCTTTGCAGGCTAAGCCTTCTCTTTTAAGCCAGGAGGGGATCGTGCGGATTGTTAACAAGCGCTCGCACCGAACGCTTGGGTACTATATCTCTGCGCGCTATGAGGATAAAATCGCCGAAACCTTAGAGCAGATCGAGCGCGAAGAGAAGCTTGAGAAGCTGCGCCAGATCCGCGCCCTAAACGAAACCGAATGGAGCGAAGCAGGGGTCGAAGATGGCATTGAGTAGGGGCGACATCGTTGTTCTTAATCTCAAGCCCGCAAAGGGGCACGAGGTGGGCAAAATCCGCCCCGGTGTGGTGCTTTCCGGTGATGATGAGAACACGGTTTTAGAGACAGCGATCGTCATGCCCCTTTCGACAATGATAAAAAGCCCTACCGCCTCCGCATCAAAGCGCGCGACGGGTTAAAGCACGACTCCGATCTCCTCATCAACCAGATCCGATCGCTCTCTCAAGATCGCATCGGAGAGAAGATAGGGCGCATCAGCCCACAGGAGTATGAGGAGATCGTTCGGTGCCTGTGCGCCAACTTTTAGGCCACCTCATCACCCCTTGGCACCCTTAAGCCGCCTCTGAAGCAGCAGCGAGAGCAGGAACATCCCCAGATACCCCAGTGAGAGCCCCATCACCACATCGATGACGCTTTGGGAGAAGAGGCGGATCGTAAAGAAGGCGGCGAGAAAAAAGAGCAGCCCCGAAAGGCGCACTAAAAGCGCCTGAAAAAACCGCCCGTGCGCTTTTAGCAGCGCCAGCTGAAAGGCGTTGAGCATCACGAAGGGGAAGAAAAAGGCCAGGTGGGTCAGCATCAGATAGGCGCCGATATACTCCGGGGGAAAGAGCCAGCCCACCAGTCGCTGACCGAAAAAGACAAAAAAGAGCGCGATCGCCACACCGGCCACACCGGCGAAGTTGATGTACCACCGCTTGAGGGCCCGGATACCCGCCTCATCGCCTGCCTGCACCAGCCGTGAAAGCTCGGGCAGAAAGAAGCGAAACACCCCGAAAACAAAGATGCTAATGAGCCCCATCAAAACCGGCTTGACCACCACCTGAAAATCCCCCAGCTCCGCCGTGCCGTGGTAGCGCAGCAGCAAAATCACCGCCAGATAGATCATCACGATCCCCGAGCCAAACTCCATGGTGGAGATCATCGAGTGGCGCAAAAAGGTGCGCATCTTCTCATCGGGCGCGAAGATTTTGAGCGGCGGCTCTTTGACCCGGTGTTTGATCTTCACCCACAGAAGCCAGGCGCTCAAAGTGACGCTACCCATAATCGTCGCACTAAAGAGCGCCATGAGCCCCCGCACCTCAAAGAGCACCCACGCGAAGGCAAACCACCCGATCACCAGAAGCGGCTCGAGCACGGTCGCTTTATTGATGGTCGCATAGAGCCGGTACATCGAGAGCTGATTGCCCAGATAGACCCACAGCCCCATGCTCAAAAGTGCGCCGACAAGATACCAGTAGTGCACCTCCACGCCGAGCTTGTGTTTGAGATAGGGGATCACAAACGCCCAGCTGATCAGCACCGCCACCAGCACGATGCCGCGAAAGATATTGAGTATCCGCAGATCGTCCTGCGTGCGCGCATAGGCCACCACCATCGAGGAGCGAAACCCCACCAGTATGAGCAGCGAGAGGGCGAAGATATCCAGCGTCGTAAAAAAGAGTGCCAGATCGGCCCGATCGATGAGTCGGGCAACCCACACCTTATACCCCAGCGAGAGCACCAGGGCCAGTATGGCCAGCGGCATCGAGGCGAGAAAGGCGCTTTTAGCAGAGGGCAGGGCGGGCTCCTTTGGCTGGGTTTGAGCTATCATCATACGCTAAGGGGGCTTGAATGAAGGCCACCCGGCCTCAGCCAGAGGGTGGCACAATAGAGCCACTCAATTCAGGCCACAAGGAGCGTCCCGATGCAAAAAAGAGAGATTTTTCGTAAAAAACATGAGCTTTGGATTACGGCGTTTTATCTCGCCCAGGGAGTAGAGTCCAGACGGCTCTATTTCGTGCTTGAGAGCGTGGCGCAGACGCAGCTAAAGCACCTGCGCTGGCTGGCCGATCGCATTATCGCCGATATCCGGGAGTTTGACTACCCTGAGTATGACGGCACCCAGGAGCTGCCCAGAAGCTTCAATCTCGATCACGCCGCGCGCGGCTTTGAGCCGATGAATGAACACGAAGTGACCGACTTTGTCCAGGTGCTGCTTGAGGAGGTGCTGGTGCTCAGCGAGGGCTTTGAGGGGCCGCTTTTTGAGCGGATGATCAGCGATGACACCTACTTCACCCACCGGCTGGAGCAGAGCAAAACCCACCTCGATCGCGCCGCACGGGTGCTCGATGCGCTCAATCCCGAAAAGAGCCGCCAGATGAGCGATCTCGATAGCGCCGAGCGGCTGAAGCTCGAAGCGGTGCTGCAGAATCAGTCGGCCAAAGAGTACGCCACGGCGATGAGCTTTCTCTATGTGCAGAGCCACAGTGAGCGGGGCGATCTGATCGGGGTGTTTGGGGATCTGATCGATGAGTCGCTGATGCACCTTAAGCACTATCTGCGGCTGCTCGCTTCGCTCGGACGGCTGGCGGTGCCGGCACCCTGCCGCCCGGAGGAGTATCAGGTGGGCGATCTGGAGGCGTTTATCCAGGCGGCGATCAGAGAGGAGGAAGAGGAGCAGCAGGAGCTTTTAGAGCTAAAAGCGCAGTTTGACTACGAGCAGTTTGTGCGGCTGGTGGATTTCGTGGTGGCTCAAGAGCGCTACCACATCCACCTGCTCGAGAAGCTGCTGACAGAGAGCGATCGTTAATCCTCGCCGCTGCCCACCAGTGGCCGCACCGAGATGATATCGAAGATTAAAAGATAGCGTTTGACATCCTCGCGGGCGTGGGTGCGCAGAAGCGGCTGGATACGCGCCTCATCTTCGCTGATCTCAGCGAGCTTGAGGCTTAGGCGCACCCCCTCATACCCCTCGCCGTGGGCCTGAAAAAGGTAGCTCGCACTTGGATTTTCCCGAAGATTGGCGAGGTTTTGGCGATCGACGCTGATAAAGAGGGCGCGATCGGCCTCAATGTGCGGGCGGGCAAAGAGGGCGCTATTGACCACCCCGGCCCCATCGGCGGTGGAGAGCACCCCGACCCCGTCGTGGGCCTGAAAAAATGCAGCCAGATCCATTCTAAACTCCTTCTAATAGATAAAGGGCGATCGCATCGGCGATCAGGTAGTCGGGATTATAGATCCGATCGCCTTTTAAGGTGAGCTTGCCCGCGGCTATGAGCGTCTTGGTCCGCTGGAGCGCTTCGCCCTGAAGCCACGATTGTTGGATCCCTAAAAAGCAGCGAAGCCCCAGCATCACCCGCTCCATCTGCCACGCGGCCGGATCGATGCACTCCTCGTGGCAAAACAGCGGATCGTTTAGGTAGGCTAAAAGATCCGAGGAGGGCATATAGCGCCGCTGGCTGACACACCCCACCGCGCCGCAACCAATCCCCAGATACGGCTTTCCGGCCCAGTAGCCGCTGTTGTGGCTTGAGGGGGGGCCAAAGGCGGCCACCTCGTAGCGCGGATAGCCCGCCTGCTCGATCGCCGCACCAAAACCGCGCAACAGCTCCTCATCCTCACTCACCAGCTCTTGACGCGCCTCAAAGGGGGTGTTGGGCTCCAGTGTGAGCATGTAGGCGCTGATGTGATGGGCCGCCTCTGCCAAAGCGAGATCGGCCTTAAGGCTCTGGAGCGTATCGCCCTGCACACCGTAGATGAGATCGACGCTGATGCACTCAAACCCCACCGATCGGGCCGCCTCAAGGGCGGCGATCGCCTCCTGGGGGCTGTGGCGGCGTCCGAGGGTTTGGAGCTTTTGGCCATTAAAGCTCTGCACCCCTAGACTCAGGCGGTTGATCCCCAGCTTGCGCACCGCTTCACCCCAGTGGGGGCTAAAGGAGGAGGGGTTGGCCTCGATCGTCGCTTCGGCACCGGGGCGAAGCCGGGGGGTGATGCGCGCTAAAAGTGGCGCTAAAAGCTCGGCAGAGACGACTGAGGGGGTGCCGCCGCCGATATAGAGGCTGCTGATGGACTCCACCTTAAAGCGCTGCAGATCCCACTCAAGCTGCTTGATGGCCGCATCACGGTAGGCGGGCAGCTGGCGCCGATCGCCGATAAAGGAGTTGAAGGCGCAGTAGGGGCATTTGCTCTCACAGTAGGGGATATGCAGGTATAGCATCATTTTAGAAGCCTCTAATTGGCGTGCTGCTAGAATCTTTAGAGATTAATCGCACACGCATTATGCCCAAGTGGGCCTATATGCCGCGAGCAGCGGGGACGCACAACCATGACAAAAGAGGCTAAGCGCTACCGCCCCAATGTGGCGGCCATCGTACTCTCCAGCGACTACCCCGAAAAATGTGAGCTTTTTGTTGGTGAGAGGAGCGATATCAAGGGGGCCTGGCAGTTCCCCCAGGGCGGGGTTGACGATGAGGAGGCACTTAAAGAGGCGCTTTTTCGTGAGCTGGAGGAGGAGATCGGCACCCGGGATGTGGAGGTGGTGGCCGAACATCCAGAGTGGATCTGTTACGATTTCCCTGGCAATATCGCCGATAAGATGTACCCCTTTGACGGTCAGCGC
>PWVP01000137.1 GCA_003561815.1 Campylobacterota bacterium
CGTCTCAAACCCCAGGGCGACACGCTGCAGATCCACGGCCCCTTTACACAGGCGGATCAAAAGACCATCGTCATCAGCGCCCCGATCCACTCGCCCCAAGGGGCGATCGTCGGCTGGGATCAGGTGCTCTTCACGCTCGAGCCGCTTCAGGCGATTATCGAGGATTACACCGAGCTCTTTGACTCCGGTGAGGCGATTATCGCCACCGCCTCTGGTGATCGGCTGCTGCCGATTTTTGGCTTTCGCCACCCAGGCGCCGCCACACCGCTGCCAGCGATGACGCCCCGACAGCCAGACAGCTTCCTGCACGATGGGTGGGCCTACGCCCATTCGCCCCTGGAGAGCGCGGGGTGGAACTTGATGGTGCGCGTGCCCAAAGCGGAGCTTGATGGACTGACGCGCACCAGTGTGACCCAGGTGGTGACCGGGGCGCTTTTGATGATTCTACTGGCCATCCCGGCGGCTATCTGGCTGATCAATCCGCTGCTTAAGCGGCTGGAGCGGGAGTTTCGCATCCGCCATGAGGCCGAGGAGGCGCTCAAAGAGCTCAACAGCAATCTCGAACGGGCCATCGAAGAGGAGATCGCCCACCGGCGTCAGCACGAACATCTGCTCATCCACCAGGCGCGACTGGCCCAGATGGGGGAGATGATCGGTGCCATCGCCCACCAGTGGCGCCAGCCGCTGAACGCCCTGGCCCTCACCGTCCAGGATGTCAAAGATGCCAAAAAGCACGATGAGCTCGATGACGCCTATATCGAGGAGAACACCGCCAAGGCGATGCGGCTGATTAACCACATGTCCAAAACCATCGACGACTTTCGGGGCTTTTTCCGTCTCGATCGCCACCGCCGCTCCTTTGATGTGGCACTTTTAATGCGCGAAGCGGTGGAGTTTTTTAGAGGACAGTTTGAGCAGCGCCGTCTGCAGATGCAGCTTGACCTGCCTAAAGAGAGCCTGGAGGCGCTGGGCTACCCCACGGAGCTTAAGCAGGTGCTCTTAAATCTGATCGCCAACGCCCGTGATGCCATCTGCGATCACACCCCGCCACTAAAAGAGCAGCGGCGCACCATCACCCTGCAGCTTCAGCTCCACGGTGATCGCTTTAGCATCACGGTCACCGATCGCGCCGGTGGTATCGATGCGGAGGTGATGGATCGGATCTTTGATCCCTACTTCACCACAAAAGAGGAGGGCAAAGGGGTCGGGCTGGGGCTCTACATGTCCAAGCTCATTATTGAGGAGCATATGCACGGCACACTCTACGCCGAAAACCACGAAGAGGGGGCGCGCTTCGTGATCACCCTGCCGCGAAACGCCCCTGACCAAGAGGACTCAACCCAAACTTGACAATGATAGACTAAAGCTGTATACTTCAATTAGCAACTCTTAGGTTGGAGTGCTAAAACACGGTCAAAGAGAGGTTGGGGTGCGGCTAAAAGAGGCGGAGAAGACCATTCTCAAGACGGTGGTGATCCACTATCTGCAAAACCCCGAGCCGATCGGGTCGGTGCAGCTAAAAGATGCGGCCACCCTGCCCCACTCTTCGGCGACCATTCGAAACCATTTTCGCAAACTGGTCCAAGAGGGGCTCTTAGAGCAGCTGCACGCAAGCAGCGGGCGGATTCCCACCGCACGGGCGCTGGAGCACCACTGGCAAGAGCAGCTTCAGCCCCAAGAGCCGATCCCCATCGGCGATCTGGAGGCGATCGGCGCGCTGGCGCTGGAGTTTGAGCTGTTTGTGCTGCTGCAGCCGGCGTGGCAGAACCGTCTGCGTTCTGTCCACGCAATCGGCGCGCAGCTGCTGGCCGCCTCGTTTGAGGAGGGGGTGGCTACCCTGCCCGCCTCGACGATCGTCGGTAAGCTTTTGGAGGAGTTTATCGGCTACGATCTAGCCGATCTGCTCCTTATCGCGCAGAACAACCGGATCGACGCGCTCAGTGGCGCACTGACCCGGCTGCGGGCGAGCCAGACGCTTCGCTATAACGAGCAGGCGCTGATCGCCGTGGCCGCCCGGTGGCCGCAGTGGAGTGCGCGGTTTTTTGAACCTTTTTTTGACGGCAGTATCGCCGCTGGTCAGAAGCCGGGGCTCTTCTTCGAGCCGCTGGCACCCGAGGGGCATATGGTGATTTTGCAGGAGGCGCGTCTAAAAAACCGCCCCATCCGGCTGGTCACCCTCGGCCCCACGACCCGCGACTATAGCCGCTTTATGAACCATCTATCCAAGGAGGGCCGATGAGCCAGGAAAAAGAGCACGAAGAGCACGAAAAAGAGCCGGATACAGCTGAGGCGCCCCAAG
Organism: Campylobacterota bacterium; assembly: GCA_003561815.1. Taxonomy (GTDB): domain Bacteria; phylum Campylobacterota; class Campylobacteria; order Campylobacterales; family SZUA-545; genus CSSED11-302. The sequence goes on from PWVP01000137.1 coordinate 2,300, forward strand.
AGAGCGCAGCCCCCGATGGGGGTGATGACTGGGAGACCAAATGCAAAGAGGCGGAAGATCGCTATCTGCGCGCCTACGCGGAGTTTGAGAACATCAAGCGCCGATTGGAGAAAGAGAAGTATCAGGCGATCGACTACGCCTCAGAGCAGTTTGCCAAGGATCTGCTCCCGGTGGCTGACGCGCTGGATCTGGCGCTTCAGATCGATGATCCCGAGCAGTTTGAGAAGCTCAAAGAGGGGCTGACCCTCACGCGGGATAATCTGATCAAAGCCTTCGAGAAGCACGGCGTGGACGCCGTGGCACACGAGGGGGGGTTTGACCCCAACTGCCACGAGGCGATCATGCAGGTCGAGAGCGAGACGCATGAAGAGAACGATATCGTTCAGATTCTCCAGCCGGGCTATCGCTATAAAGAGCGGATTTTGCGCCCCTCTTTAGTATCTGTTTGTAAAAAATAACCATCAAAGGAGTCACAAATGAGCAAAGTATTAGGAATCGATCTAGGAACCACCAACTCTTGTATGGCGGTTTATGAAGCGGGTGAGGCGAAGATCCTCACCAACAAAGAGGGGCGCAACACCACCCCCTCTGTCGTCGCCTTTACCGATAAGGGTGAGGTGCTCGTCGGTGAGCCGGCCAAACGCCAGGCGATCACCAACCCCAAAAAGACCGTCTACTCCATCAAGCGGATCATGGGGCTGATGAGCAAAGAGGAGAACGCCCAGTCGGCCAAAGCCAAAGTGAGCTACGACATCGTCGATAAAGGGGGCGCGTGTGCGGTCAATATCGAGGATAAGACCTACACCCCCCAGGAGATCTCAGCGAAGATCCTGATGAAGATGAAAAAGGATGCCGAAGAGTTTCTGGGTCAGGCGGTCACCGATGCGGTGATTACCGTGCCGGCCTACTTCAACGACGCCCAGCGCAAAGCGACCAAAGAGGCGGGCACCATTGCAGGCCTGAATGTGCTGCGAATTATCAACGAGCCCACCGCCGCCTCACTCGCCTACGGCCTGGATAAGCAGCAGGCGGAGAAGATTCTGGTCTATGATTTCGGTGGCGGCACCTTCGATGTGACGGTACTGGATGTGGGCGATGGGGTCTTTGAGGTGCTCTCCACCGACGGTAACGCCTTTTTGGGTGGCGATGACTTCGATAACCGGATCATCGACTTTCTGGCCGAGGAGTTCAAAAAGGACAACACCATCGATCTTAAAGCCGATCGCATGGCGCTTCAGCGACTCAAAGAGGCGGCCGAAAACGCCAAAAAGGAGCTCTCCAGCTCCACGGAGACGGAGATCAATCTCCCCTTTATCACCGCCGATGCGAGCGGGCCAAAGCACCTGGTGACCAAGCTCACCCGGGCGAAGTTTGAGGCGATGGTCGATGATCTCATCGCTGAGACCCTGGGTCACATCAAAACCGCCCTCAAAGATGCGGGGCTGGATAAGGGTGCGATCAACGAGATCGTGATGGTGGGCGGCTCCACCCGGATCCCGAAGGTTCAAGAGGTGGTTAAAGAGTTCTTCGGCAAAGACCTGCACAAAGGGGTCAACCCCGATGAGGTGGTCGCCGCCGGTGCGGCGATCCAGGGCGGTGTGCTGCGCGGTGATGTAAAAGATGTGCTGCTGCTGGATGTGACCCCGCTTTCACTCGGTATCGAGACCCTTGGTGGTGTGATGACCAAACTGATCGAAAAAGGGACCACCATCCCGGTTAAGAAGTCACAGGTCTTCTCCACCGCCGAGGATAACCAGCCGGCGGTGAGCGTGCATGTGCTTCAGGGTGAGCGGGAGTTCTCTAAAGATAACAAATCGCTGGGGATGTTTGAGCTGAGCGATATCCCCGCCGCACCGCGCGGTGTGCCGCAGATTGAGGTGACCTTCGATATCGATGCCAACGGCATCCTCAATGTCGGCGCCAAGGATAAAGGCACCGGCAAAGAGAACACCATCACCATCACCGGCTCCTCAGGCCTGAGCGATGAGGAGATTGAGCGGATGGTCAAAGAGGCGGACGCCCACCGCGAAGAGGATCAAAAACGCAAAGAGCTGATCGAGTCGAAAAACCAGGCCGATGCGCTGATCTATCAGACCGAGAAGACCCTCAAAGAGAACGAGGAGGCGGTTGACGCCGAGGAGAAGGGCAAGATCGAAACCGCAATTGCCGATCTCAAAGAGCTGCTGGCCAAAGAGGATGCCACCAAGGAGCAGATCGACGAGAAGGTGAAGGCGCTCACCGAGGTGAGCCACAAGCTGGCCGAGGCGATGTATAAAAAGCAGCAGGAGAACCAACAGGGCGGCGCGCAGGGTGGCGGCGCCAAAAAGGGTAATCAAGATGATGTGATCGACGCTGAAGTAGAATAAAGCGTCACCCCTCTACCCACCCACCCCCGCCTGCCTTTGAGCAGGTGGGGGTTTTAATGGTTTTACAAGCCACCACACCCTACGCTTAATCCCATCTTATCATTCAGGACAGCGACCATGAACATTAAAGCCCACCACCGGCGCGAGGAGCGCTATGAAGGGATGCAGCTGGTTTACGGCACCGACGAGGCGGCCAAAGAGGCGATTCTGGCGGCCATCGAAGCGGTCAAAGAGGAGATGAAGATCGGCCCGAAGGTCTATGAAAACTGCGATAGTCGCCAGCCGGAGAAGTGTGCCATCTATATGGAGTTTGAGGATGAGTACGATCGCGAAGGGGGCGAGTTCTTCGAGCGGGTCATGCGGCGGCTAAATATCCCCTGCTGCGGCTAAATTTGTCATTTTGAGCAGAAAGTGACACAAAGGGGTTTGCAAAACCCTAAAAATATACTACAATACGGTCTTTGAAAATCCTTAATTCCAGAGAAAGGGGTTGTGCCCATGCTCAGCAAAGCGAGCCTGGATCGCGAACTCACCCAATATCTCGAGAAAAAGTACAATAAAGTCTTTTTAACCTCCGATGAGGTTGAGAGCGAGACACTGGTGAGTGCCTCCTGCGTTCCCTCCACTTCCGATAAAGCTCAAACCTGGCTCCTTCGTGATGTCGTCGAGTTTATCAACAAGCCTTTCTACAGTAAAGAGCTCAGCCGCATGGACAAGCGGGATAAAAAAGAGTATGTGATCAAAAGCACCACCGAGGCGCTCAACAAGGTCTGGAAAAATATCGAGCGGGCCGAGTACCGCCGCGCGGAGCACAACGAGTATGTCCGCATCTACGCCTAGCCTCCCCTAACGCTCCCCGCCATCTGGCGGGGCGGTTTTAATCCACCCCCTTTAAGAATCGTGCCCTCTTAAACCGCTCACCCAGCATCGCCGGATCGAGCAGCGCCCGCACCCGCCCCACCTCTTGACGGTAGGCCTCATACCCCGCTTTTTGCTGCAAAGTCTCCAGTAGGCTACCTAGCCCCATCTCTAAAAGCGCCACATTCTGCGCCTGAATCCCATCGGCACGGAATCCTGCCGCCTGGAAAGCCGCACAGAGGTGGCCAAAGTGCACATCGGCCGTCAGATCCGATCGAGCAAAAAAGGGCTCCAGACTCTCGGGCTCAAAGAGCGGCCACACCTTCTGCTCGCGGTAGATGCGAATCGAGAAGTCGTTGCGCGCCTGGGGCTGACCGTAATCAAAGGTGATCAGCTCACACCGATCAAAAGCCGCTGCGATCGCCTCGGCAAAGCGCTCAAACCCCACCGCCAGCTCTCCACGCTCGATCCCTAAGGTGCGTGCGCGCCTTAGCACCGCTTCCGGGGCCTCTTCCCATGTGATGCTGTGATCCTCCACCACCGCCCACTGATCACCCCGGATGAGATCCACACTAAAGGCATCAAAGAGCTCATTGGCCACCACAAAGCCCTCAGAACACTGCAGCTGATCGAGCGAATCCACCTGATGCAGCTTCGCCACACTGCCAAAGGAGGCCTCAAAGTAGTCGCGTTGCAGCGCACGAAGCGCGGCGATCGGCTCGACAATCACCAGCTTGAGCGTCTTGAGCAGCTCGGGATCGAGGGTGTAGATAAACTGCACCATATCCGCCAGCAGATGGCCCCGGTGTGCGCCAATCTCACACAGGGTGCAGTGACGGCTCAACGCTCCGCTTTTAATCCGCTCTAGAAGATGCCTGGCCAGCGTGCCCCCAAAAAAGGGGCTCACCGCCACCGAGGTGACAAAATCCCCCCGCTGCCCAATCTGTGGTGCCTGGGTGTAGTACCCCTGCTCGCCATAGAGCCACGCTTGCATATAGTCGCTAAAGCGCACCGCTACTCCTTAGGTGCAGCATCACAAGCGCCTCTTGATAAGAGAGGGTGTAGAGCCTCAAATCGATCTCTCTGGCCGCTTTGGCGTTGGCCATCACCACCCGATCGTCTTCTGTCTGCGAGCCCGCCTCGATCCGTTTGACAGTCTGGGCTAAAAGCGCGCCGTAGAGTTCGATATCCTCCTGAGCCAGCGCGATCTGCCGATCGAGGTGGGCTAGACGGGTGCGCGTCTGCACATAGTGGCGCACCTGCTCCTGATGGGCCAGATGTTGACGCTTCTGGGCGATCTTCGCCTCCAGGCGCACCCCTTGGGACTCATAGCGCCCTTTAAGATCCAGCGGAACCGTCAGGGTCAGCCCCCAGCCATAGGCGCTCTGCTGCGCGCCCCCCTGTGCTGGGGGGGTGTCATCCTCCAGATAGTGCTGATAGCTCGCCCCCACCGAAAGACGGGGGCGGTACTGAGAGGCGATCATGGTGGTGTAGTGCCCCGCCGCATGCCGCTGACTCCGGGCCGCCTGCAGTGCGAGCGCACCACCTAAAAACGCCTCCTTATCGGGCAGCTTTAGTGCCGGTGGCGCGATCGACTCAATGGCGCGATCGCTGAGCTCCAAAAAGGCGCTTTTGGTCCGATCAAGCGACTCTTTAAGCTCCAAAATACCCGCCGAGAGGGCGTTGCGATCCAGAAGTGCGCGGTGCAAAAGGCTGCTATCAATCACCCCCTGATCGAAGCGCTCCTGTTTGCGCTGCACCTCGATGCGGGCGTTGGCCGCCAGCAGCTGCTGCTTCTCTATCTGCGCTTCTAGGCGCCAGATCCCAAAGAGCAGCCCGTACGCCTCAGCCAGCCGCCCTTGAAGCTCGCTTTGTACCCCGATTAGACTCGCCTCTTTAAGCGCATCTGCGTAGCGCTGCGCAGCGAGAATCCCGCCGCTGCGGAAGATATCCTGATCGATACGCGCCCCAATAGTTGTGTAGGTGCGATCGCTCTGGATCTGATCAAAGCGGCTCTGGCTCTGCTGATAAGCCCCCTGCACCAGCAGAGGGGAGATCCAGCTGCGCTTGAGATAGTCCGACTCGGCGATCGCCTGCTGGTGTTTGAGCCCCAGCTCCTGACGCTGCGCCTCAGAGAGGATATTCTCCAGTGGTGCGGCGCTTAGCAGTGCGGCGAGACTACAGAGACAGACAAGCGCTCTCAAGGCGTTTGAACCCTTCGTCAATCTCTGCGCGGCTGATGGTCACTGGCGGAAGCATCCGCACCCGGCGGCGGCCCGATTTGAGGATCAAAAGCCCCGCCTCATGGGCTGCATCAATCACCGCCTGCTGGATCGTCTCATCGCGTGCAATCAGCGCGCGCATCAGCCCCAGCCCGGTCTCACCCTCAAAAAGGGTATCAAAACGGCGGGCAAACGCTTCGCTCTTATCTTTAAAGTAGGTGATCGCCTCGGCCAGCGCCCCGCTTTCGTGGTACTCCTTTAAGATGGCCAGCACGGTCATGGCCGCTTTGGAGGAGAGGAAGTTGCCCCCAAAGGTGGAGCCGTGATCGCCGGGCGAGAGGATCGACTTATGCGTAGTCAAAATCGCCCCGATCGGCACGCCGCCAGCCAGCCCTTTGGCCAGGGTGACGATATCGGGGGTGATGCCATACAGCCCGCTGGCCAGCAGCTCGCCGGTGCGGTAGATACCTGTCTGCACCTCATCGACAATCAGCAGAATATCCCGCCTGCGTAGCACTGCTGCGAGTTTCTGAACCGCCTCGCGATCCAGCGGGGTGACGCCCCCTTCACCCTGCACCAGCTCCACCATCACCGCCACGGTGTGATCATCAATCAGCCCCTCGATCGCATCGATATTCTCAGCGTAGACAAAACCATCCGGGTAGGGACCGAAGTAGTTGTGCATCTGCGTCTGTCCGGTCGCCTTCAAAGCGGTAATGGTGCGGCCATGAAAGGAGTGGGCCAGCGTGATCACCTTATACCGCTTGGGCAGGCCCCCCTCCTCGCCGTAGCGCCGCGCGATCTTGATCGCCCCCTCGTTGGCCTCCGCGCCGCTGTTGGCAAAAAAGCAGCGCGCATCCAGGCCGCTGAGGTGCACCAGCTCTCTGGCCAGCTGCGCCTGGGGCTCTATCAGGTAGAGGTTGGAGGTGTGAATCAGGGTGGAGGCCTGCGTGGCGATCGCCTCGCTGAGAGCCGGGTGGCCGTGGCCAACACTCACCACACCAATGCCGGAGGTAAAGTCGATATACTCCCGCCCGCTACGCTCGGTCAGGATAGCGCCCTGGCCTTTGATAAACTCCAGATTGCGCCGTGCGTAGGTGTGCATCACATAGTTTTGATCCAGCGCTGCCAGGCTCATCGTCGCTCCTTTGGGATAAATTCAATCTCAACCAACCGGGAAAACCCCCCCTCTGGCGGTGGCCCCACCAGCTCCACCCGATACGAGGAGATGTGGCGCTCATCGGCAACCGACCAGATCCGATCGACGCTAAAGTCGGATTTTTGGCCATCAACCATAATCTCTTTTTCCTTAAGGGTGCGCGCCTGGGCGATCGGCACGAAGATCACCGCCCGTGCGCGACTTAGATCGTACAGCTGGGCGAGCGGTTGGCCCTGGGCCACATACTCCCCCTCCTGAACCAAAATGCGATCCACAAAGCGCCCCGTGGCGTACACCTCAAGCCCATCGGCCGCCTCCTGGGCAGCCACATGGCGCTCTTTAGCCTGTGCCAGCTGGCTTTTAAGCTCCAAAATCGCCATCTCTTCCCCCTCAAGCTCCCGGCGGCTCACACTGGAGAGCTGACGGTTTCGCGCGTACTGCTCCTCGCGCAGCTGCAGTGTGCGCTCCAGGCTCTGCACCTGAGTCTTAGCAGCCGCCAGCCGCGCCTGGGTCACCTCACCCTGAAAGCGAATCAGCGCGCGATCGGTGCCTAACTGCCCCTTTTGCTGCTCATCGATAGCGGCCACCTGTGCGGCCACTGTACTGCTTAAGAGCAGCGTCCGATCGGGCTCTAAGCGGGCGAAGTAGCTCTGGGCCAGTAGATAGAGCGGAATCAGGCCTAAAAACAGCGCAATCCTCATGGCGTATCATCCTTGATTCGATTTAGCAGGGCGTAGAAGGTGGGGACATAGAAGAGATTGAGCACCGTCGCCCAGAAGAGGCCAAAGGCGAGCGAAACCGCCAACGGCTGCAAAATCACCGCCTGCCCGGTGGGGAAAAAGACCAGCAGGCTGAGTCCGGCCAGGGTGGTGAGTGTCGTGAGTACCACCGGTCGCACCCGCAAGCGAGCCCGATCGATCAGCTCACTAAGGCTCCGGGTGCGGCGGATAAAGTCCAGCATCACGATCCCGCCATTAACCGCCACCCCCGCCAGACCCAGTGCGCCGATCATCGAGGGCATGGTCAGCGGCATCGCCATCAGCGCATGGCCCAAAATCACCCCCAGTAGCGAAAGGGGGATCACCGAGAGGATCATCAGCGTGGTGCGAAAGGAGTTAAACTCCACCAGCAGCGTCAAAAAGATCAAAAAGAGCGCCACCATCGAGGCGAGCAGCATCTGCCGCAGCAGCTGATTGGTCGCCTCCTGCTCGCCCCCGAGGGCGATCTGCACCCCCGGTGTCTGCTCGATCGCCTCTAGCAGCGGCGCGATGCGCTCCATCACCTCCGAGGCGGTGATCTGATCCACATCGGCATAGACACTGCGGCGCTTCTGACCGGCCACTTTGGCGATCTTTTCGGTGTTCTCAATCTCGACAAACGAGACCACATCCTCTAGCAGCACCTGCCGCCCATCCTCCAGCGTCAGTGAGAAGTGGCGCAGGCTCTTGAGGTGATCCTTTCTAAGCGATACAGGCACCACCTCTAAAACCCCCTCCCCATCAAGCGCTCTCGCGCGCACCGGCTTTAGGTAGTAGTCGCTCAGCGCCGCTTGCAGCGACACCTCATCAAGCCCCAGATCGCGGCCATAGGCGTTGAGCTCCAAACGCAGCTCCGCGATGCCCATCTGCATATCATCGCGCAGACGCACCACCCCCTCGATCGCCTCGAGCGCCTGGCGGATGCGGGCCACCTTCTGAGCCGAGAGCGCATCATCATCACTCACCACCGCAATCTCCAGATCGGTATCGACCACCCCTGCGCGGGTGCCGGTCACCTCAAACTCCAGCAATCCGTGGGCGGCTTTAAAGCCGGAGAGATCCTGCTGCAGGCGGCGCACCACCTCATTGGAGTCCAGTTCGCGCACCATCCCCTCGCCGTCATACCCTAGCGAGAAGAAGGGGGTGATGTAGCGATCGACGAAGTTTTGCGGTTTGAGGTGGTGCAGATCGACGAAGAAGTGAAAGAGGTGATTCCCCCCCTCCGATCGGCCATCGGCACTCATGCGAAACCCCGCGATCGCCGTTAGAGAGTCGATGTGATAGAGCTCACGGTAGCGCTCAAGCTCTTTTGCCAGAGCCGATGTCACCGCGTAGCTCTCCTCAAGCGTGGTGTCCACCGGTAGCTTCCCGGTGATATTGATCTGATGGGCATCAAAGGGGAGAAAAAACTGAAAGCGCATCAGCGAGAAGCCCAGCACAATCAGCAGCGGCACCCCGATCCAGAAAAAGAGCAGCGTGCTCTTTTTGTAGTGGATCAGGGTGCGAACCGCACGGGCGTAGAGGTTGGTCACCGGCGTCCAGTCCAGCTCCCGCTCCCTTTTGGTCAGTAGCTGCTGACAGTGCAGCGGCAAAAAGATAAAGGACTCAATCAGCGCCGCCAAAATCAGCAGCGAGATGGCGATGGGGATAATCTTGATAAACATCCCGATCTCGCCGGTGAGCATCAGCATGGGCAGAAAGGCAAACACCGTCGTCAGCGAGGCGGCAATCACCGGTGCGACCATCTCCTTGGCCCCCAGCCAGGCCGCCTCCTTTGGCTCATACCCCTCCTCGATATGGCGCTGGATATTCTCCGCCACGATGATCGCATCATCGACAATCACCCCGATGGCAATCAGCGCCCCTAGCAGGCTGATCATATTGATCGTCTCACCCATCTGGTGCAAAAAGACCAGCGAGATCACAAAGGCCACCGGAATTCCCATCGTCACCACCAGGCTGATGCGCTTATTGATCAGCACAAACATCACGAAGCTGACCAGAATCAGGCCGAAGAAGATGCTGCTGGTGACGGTGTTTAGCCGGCTTCGGATGTAGACAGAGGTGTCGCTGAAGGTGCCCACACTCAGCTTCGGATACTCCGACTCCAGCGAAGCGGCCACCTCACGCACCGTACGGGCGAGCACCATCGCATTGCCCTCTTTGGCTTTGGCGACATTGATCGAGAGGGCGGGCGATCCGTTAAAGCTCGCCAGCGTATCGCTGCGAGCGTGGCCGATAGAGAGCCGGGCGATATCGGACAGATAGAGCCGCCGATCGCCGATGGTGACGAGCGTCTCTTTGAGAGCTTGAAGATCCTTTGGCCCGCCGAAGCTGCTTAGAAAAAAGTGGCGCGCACCCCGCTCCTCGATCTTGCCGATGGGAAAGATGGTGCTCAGTCGTCCGATCGCCTGGGCAACCTGGGTGGGGCTAAGGCCGTAGGCCTGGATACGGGCGGGGTCGAGCTCTATAAGGATCTGGCGATCGCTCTCGCCGTAGATCTCGATTTTGGTGAGGTTCTCCACGCGGCTTAGGCGCTGTTTGAGATCCTCGGCAGCACGCATCAGCAGCTGACGATCGCCCGACTCGTGGGCCACATTGACGATAATCAGCGGGATCTCCACCTCCATAATCACCGCTGAGGGCTCCTCCATGTCCGAAGGCATATCCCGGCGGGCGGCGGTGATGGCATCCTGGACCCGACCGAGTATCTGAAGCGGCTCATCGCCCTCTTGAAGCACCAGCTCCATCGAGAAAAAGCCCGCCCGAATGGTGGACTCCACCCGATCGATGCCGCTTATCCCGCTCACCTCATTCTCAATCGGTGTCACGGCGATCTGATCGAGCACATCGGCACTCGCCCCGGCGTAGTGGCCGGTGACCAGCACCCGATCGAGCACCGTCGGCGGAAAGAGCTCTTTAGGCATCGCGTAGTAGGAGTAGGCCCCGGCGATCAGCATAAAGAGCAGCAGCGTGTAGTTAAACCGTTTGTTCTCCAAAAAGAAGCGGATTATGCGGCTCATCGCGGCTCCAGGGTGATAAGCCCGATCTCAGCAGGGGCAAAGAGGCGCATCGGCGGCCCCCAGTAGCCCGTGCCGCTGCTGACAAAGATAAAGCCCCGCGCATCGTGGCGGTAAAGGCCGCGCAGATAGGGCTGCTCAGTGCGCACCAGCAGACCGAAGGGAAAGATCTGCCCCCCGTGGGTGTGACCGGCCAAAAAGAGGTCAAAGCTCTCTGGCGCGAGATCGTGAATCACGATGGGCTGGTGGGCCAGCACCACCACCACCTCGTCGCGGCCTACCCCCCTAAAGGCCGCTTGCGCATCGGGCGGGCTAAAGCCCAAACGCTGACCCATCGGATCGAGAATCCCCACTAGCGTGATCGCGCCTGCATCGGTCTGGAGCGTATGGCTCTCGTTTTCCAGCACGGTCATGTTGCGATCGCGCAGCTGATCGCTGATCGCCTCCAGACCGTGGATATACTCGTGATTGCCCGCTACGAAAAAGGTGCCGTATCGACTCTGTAGATTGGCCAGAGGCTGGGTGAGGGCGCTCACCTCATCGGCGGGCCGATCGACCAGATCGCCGGTAATGACCACCAGATCGGGACCCAGCGCATTGACCTGTTCGACCACGCTGCGGGCAAAGCGCGCGCCCAGACGGGGGCTGTTACCCAGATGCAGATCGGTTAGATGGGCGATGCGAAGCGGTTTTTCGATCCCCTCGATCGCCACGGTGTGGGCGGTTATCTGCGGCGCTTTGGCCGCCCCGGCCAGTGCCGCGATGAGAGCAATCGCGACTGTGAGCACCACCGCCAGATCAAAGCCCAGCCGCCAGCGATCGCTTCGCTGCGGGCGTTTGAGCCACCAGCGGCCCAGCAGCAGCATCAGATCATAAATCACCGCCAAAGCAAAAAAGAGAAAAACCGCCCCCACCGCCGCAGCGAAGAGCTCCAAAACCGCATCATCCACCACCCCAAGACGCCGCAGCGGGAGGTAGCTCACCGATGCCAGCGCCAAAAGGGCCAGCACCGCCGTAAAGAGGTGGCGCACTCTTTTAGGCAGCACCATCTGTCTGAGACAGCGCCACCACGCATAGAGCGCCATGAACCCGATGATTGTGCTAAAGATCACCATAAAAGAGATCATCTGCCCTCCAAAATCGAGCCAATCATAGCCCAGATGGCATTAAGCTATTCAGCAAGCGGCTGCTACACTCCTGACATGACGAGAGACCACAGTGAGACACTTTTAGCCCTGCTGCCCGATGTGCCCGCTTTGCAGGTGGCGTGGGTGGGCGTGCCGCTGCCAGCACTTGAGACGATCCAGGAGGCGATCGCGCCCCAGGGTGGCGAGGTGGCCCTCTTTGGCCCTAAGGCGCTAGCAAAGATCCAGCAGGGTCCGCCGCGCAGCTTCGAGGCGCTGGTGCTCAACAGTGAAGCGATTGCGATCGATAAGGCGCTGCTCAAAGCGTGTTTCGATCGGCTGGAAAACAGCGCCGTTGCGATTATCATCGGCGGCGCGATCGATCACGCGCTGCTTGAGTCAGCGGGCTTTAGCAACCCCTCGGTTATCTCCGATGAGAGGGGCGATCTGCAGGTGGCGCACAAATGTTTCGCCTGGGGCAGCCTGTAAAAAAATTCCCCGCCTGGTCGATGTTGCCCCATAACGCTCTGAAGTGCAAGGAAAAACGATGATCGATCACACAGCAATCCGCACAACACTCGTGCTTCTGGCCGCCTCAACGCTGCTTCTAGCCAGCCCGAACGGCGGCTACGAGGTGGAGGAGGCGCCCGAAGCGCCGCTTTTTACCCCCGATAGCGCCAACGGCTCTGCCCAGGCTGCCGATAACGGTCAATCTAGCGCCTCTGCCAGCGGGGAGTATCTCATCCCTAACGCCCCCACCCTCAAGCCGACCAATATCATCACCATCCGGGCGATCGGCATGGGGGTGGCCCCCGATCACGCCACCAGCCCTGCTCAGCAGATGGCGCTGGCCAAACGGGCGGCGATTGTCGATGGCTACCGTCAGCTGGGTGAGAAGCTCCACGGTGTGCGTATCAACGCCCGCGATACCGTCCGGGATGCGATGCTGATGCGTTCAGAGATCCGCACCGAGCTCTACAGTGTGGTGCGCAACGCCGAGGTGATCGAAACGGTCTGGGCCGATGGGCTCTGCCAGGTGGAGATGGAGGTCAGACTCGACGGACGGCGCTGGTACCGTGTCCTCTCCGGGGGCTTTTAGCGCCGCCGAAAGGAGAGTGCCTCTAGCAGATGGGGCTTTTCGATAGTGTCGCTCGCCTCCAGATCGGCGATGGTGCGCGCCACCCGCCGGATGCGCTCCACCGCGCGCATCGAGAGGCCAAAGCGACTGGCCGCCTGATCTAAAAGCACACTTGCCTCCTCTTCAAGCAGACAAAACTGCGCCGCCTCCTGCTCACCGAGCTTACCGTTTAACTGTGTCTGTCCCCGCTGCTTCTGCTGCCGAAAGGCGCAAAACACCTGCTCGCGCATCGCGGCGCTGCTCTCCTGAGCTGCGGCTTTTGGATCAGAGTCGGCCATCTGAACCGTCAGATCGATGCGATCCCAGAAGGGATCGGAGAGGCGGTTTTGGTAACGGCTAATCTCGATCGGCGTGCAGCGACACTCCTGCACACCGGAGTAGAGGTTGCCGCACGGGCAGGGGTTCATCGCTGCGGCAAAGAGAAAGCGGGTCTCATAGCGCACCTTGGTGTTGACCCGCGAGATGAGCAGCTGGTGATCCTCAAGCGGCTCGCGCAGGGCCTCAAGGGTCGATTTGGCAAAGTGCACCACCTCATCAAAAAAGAGCACCCCGCCATGGCTGAGCGCCACCTCCCCCATCCGGGCGTTTTTGGAGCCTCCCCCGAAGATACTCGCGCGGGTAGCGCTGTGGTGCGGTGCACGGAAGGGGCGCCGAGCGCTGAAGGCCACCCGCCCCTGCTCAAGCGCCTCCAAAGAGGCCTGGGTCAAAAGCTCTTGTAGATCCATCGGCGGCAGAATCGTGCTGAGCCGCTTGATAATCATACTCTTGCCGCAGCCGGGTGCACCGCTTAAGATGAGGTTGTGAAAACCGGCTGCGGCGATCAGGGCGGCGCGTTTGGCCTGCTGCTGTCCGCGCACCTGATTAAAGTCAACCGCTTTTTCTGGTGATGCTTCGTAGTAGTAGGATCGATCGGCGATTTTTAGCTCCTGCGCGCCCAGTGAGCGTGCCTGGGCGGGCTTAAGCGGCTGCTCGCCCTGCAAAAACGCTAGCGCCTCTTTTAGCGTCTCAACCCCGTAGGCGCACACCCCCGGTATGGCGGCGATCCGCTCTGCGCTTTGGCGATCGCAGAGCACCTGTTTTAGATGCCCATCACGGGCTAAAAAGAGCGCGAGCGAGAAGATAGCGGGGGTGGTGCGCACCGACCCGTCCAGCCCCAACTCCCCAAAGCAGAAAAACCCCTCCTTTAGGCTCAGGGGCTGCTTGTGCAGTGCGATTAGAAGGGCGATGGGCAGATCCATCTGGCTGCCGCTCTTTTTCAGATCGCCCGGAAAGAGGCTGACGGTGATTTTCAGAGGGGGGAAGCTAAAGCCGCTTAGCTGCAGTGCGGATTTGATCCGCTCTTTGGACTCGCGGATGGTCTCATCGCCCAGCCCTACGATACTAAAACCCGGAAGGCCGCGCGTGAAGCTCGCCTCCAGCGAGACCGGGTGGGCTGTCATGCCCTCCAGTGTAGCCGATCGGAGTCGGTTTACCGGGGCCGCGATCGCCGCCACTCCTTCTCAAACTTCTTCCGTTTGAGCATCGAGAGTCGTTCGATAAAGAGCTTGCCGCTGAGGTGATCCATCTCATGCTGGATCGCCACGGCTAAAAACCCCTCCGCCTCAAGGGTGTGTGCTTCGCCGTGGCGATCGTTAAAGCCTAGCTTGATCCAGCCGTGGCGTTTGACCTCTTCGTAGTACTCCGGCACACTCAAGCACCCCTCCTCCCAAAGAATCTCATCTTTAGACTCCAGGATCTCGGGGTTGATCACCTCCAGCAGGTTTTCTGGCGGCTGATTGCCCTCCTCATCGGGCAGATTAATCACCAAGGCGGCCACCGGCTGACCGATCTGGATAGCCGCCAGCCCCACGCCACCGGCCTGGAGCATCGTCTCGTTCATATCATCGAGCAGTGTATGCAGATCGGCATCAAACCGAACCACCCGCGCTGAGGGTTTTTTGAGGCGCTTATCAGGCCATATCAGAATCGGATGCGTCATCACTCTCTTCAGATGGGGCGATCTTGTAGGTCTCGTCCGCTTCGTCGGCACCGTTCATCGCATCGAGTGCGCGCACCATCACCGTCTCGGTATCCTGCTGGGTGCTGAGCGAGGCGATCCCCACGGCGATCTCGAGCTTGATCTCCTTATCACCGATAAAGAAGTGCGAAGCGCTCATCATATCCGCCAGTCGTAAAGCGGCCCGTGAGGCGTTCTGCTCATCGGTGTGTTTAAGCAGCATCGCGAAGCAGCCCTCACCGTAGTGGGCCACCACATCGCTGCGGCGGGAGGTTTTCATAAAGAGTTTGGAGATGGTGCGGTTAATCAGCGCCACCTGCTTCTCTGAGCCCGCTTCGTTTTTGATTTTGCTGCTGAGTTTGGCGATCAGCAGCGAGCTGTTGTGGCTGAATTTGCTCATCTGGGCAATCTCGGCAGCCACCTGCTCAGCCAGATAGCGGCGGTTAAAGATGCCGTACTGCGCATCGTAGATGGTCTCGCCCTTGACCTCCTGGATAATCTTGGCCGATTTGGTATAGAGGGTCTTGATGGTGACCGCCTGGGTGTTGAGCACCTTGGTCAGCTTCTCCAGATCGTTATTGAGCGCCAGAGTGAGGTTCTGAACCGCTGA
This sequence comes from Campylobacterota bacterium, assembly GCA_003561815.1. GTDB lineage: Bacteria > Campylobacterota > Campylobacteria > Campylobacterales > SZUA-545 > CSSED11-302. The sequence goes on from PWVP01000137.1 coordinate 17,551, forward strand.
GGGATTGTTGATCCCCTTGGCCTCCTGCATACGCCGCTTGGAGACATTGGTCATGGTGCTGACATTCTTAAAGAGGGTGGCCACATTCTGCAAAATCTCCCGAAAGAGGGTGAAGCCGTCTTGAAGCTGCTGCTCCATACGCATCCGCTTCTCATCTTCGGTGTTGGTCTCACTCTCCATCATATCGCTAATGCGTTTTTTAAGATCGTAAGGGAGATCCTCGAGCTTCTTCTCAAAGTAGAGCTGATAGTAGTTGGGGAAAGGGGGCATGTTGTCGTTGCTGAGCTCTTCAAGCACCTCACGGGCAAACCGCTCAACCTCCCCCCCTTCCTGTCCCATACCGGCTGCCGGTGCAGCCGGGGCCGGGGTGGAAGCAGAAGGGGTATTGGCACTTGGGGCGGAAGCGGCACCTTTTCTTAGCAGCACAATCTCTCCTTAGGACGCTTACTTCTGGCTCTTCTCAACGACGGCATCTATTATGCCATACTTTTTGGCCTCCTGGGCACTCATGTAAAAGTCGCGATCTGTATCCGCCTGTATGGTTTTTAGCGGTTTACCGGTATTTTCGGAGATTATCTTATTGATGATCTCCTTAATGCGCACTATCTCTTTGGCTGCGATCTCGATTTCGGTCGCCTGACCCTGCGCACCGCCTAGGGGCTGGTGAAGCATCACCCGTGCATGGGGCAGTGCATGGCGCTTACCTTTGGCCCCGCAGGAGAGCAGAAAGGCGCCCATTGAGGCGGCCTGACCGATGCAGATGGTCGCCACATCGGGCTTGATGTACTGCATGGTGTCGTAGATGGCCATGCCGCTCGTGATCACCCCACCGGGGGAGTTGATGTAGAGGTAGATATCCTTCTCAGGATCTTCGGCCTCTAAAAAGAGCAGCTGTGCCACGATGGAGGAGGCGACCGGATCGTTGATCTCGCTGCTGAGCATCACGATGCGATCTTTTAGCAGCCTTGAATAGATGTCGTAGCTGCGCTCACCCCGTCCGGTGCGCTCAATCACATAGGGCACATAGCTCATGCGGGGTCCGTTTCATCTTTTTTCGCGGCGGGCTTTTTGGCCGCGGGTTTTTTAGCGGCCGGTTTTTTGGCCGCGGGCTTCTCTTCACCCTGATCGGCTTTAGCCCCAGCGGGCTTTTTGGCCGGAGCCTTTTTGGCCGCCGGCTTTTTAGCGGCGGGCGCTTTAGCCGCCTCGGGCTTGGGATTTTTCTTATCCAGCAGGGTGGTCAAGACGCGATCTTCGGTAAGCGACATCTTGATAACGGGGATAAGATTGTTCTCTTTGTAGTACTCGAGCATCTTTTTGGGATCCTGACCGGCGCGCATCGCTTCGTAGTAGACCACCTGCATCACCTCTTGATCGTTGACGCTCACCTCTTCGGCTTTGGCCAGCGCGTCGATAATCAGGGTGGTTTTTACCCGCTCCTGGGCCTCTTCGCGAACACTCTCGCGCAGATCGGCGATCGCCTTCTCATCGCCGCTGAGCTTTTTGAGATCCTCTTCGCTCATCTCGCGCGCTTTGTTGCTCGCAAGGTGATCAATCTCCTGCTCGACGATGTTTTTAGGCAGATCGAACTGATAGTGCCTGGTGAGCACCTCAAGCAGCTTGGGCTTGAGATCGCCCTGGATCAGCTCACTGCGCTTCTCGCCAACCATCGACTCCTCGATCGTAGCGCGCAGCTTCTCTAAAGAGGCCTCCTCATCGCCGGGCAGCAGCTTTTTGGCCACCTCATCATCGAGCACCACCGCCGGGCGGGTTTTGATCCCCTTAAGGGTCACCTCGAAGCGAACCGGTTTACCCGCGATCTCTTTGGCCTGATAATCCTCAGGGAAGGTGACATTGAGCGTGCGCGACTCGCCGGGCTTCATGCCGACCATCTGCTCCTCAAAGCCGGGGATAAACTGCCCTTTGCCGATCTCGAGCTCCTGATCGGTGGCACTGCCGCGCTCCAGGGGCTGATCGTCGATAAACCCTTCGAAGTCAAAGAGCGCGATATCCTTCTCTTTTAGGGCGCGCTTGGTCTTAATCTCCTCGGGCGCCACGGTGGACTCGGCCGCCTTTTTAAGGGTCTCCTCGATCTCTTTTTTCGTAATGCTGGGCGCTTTGAAGGTGGGTACGAGATCCAGATAGGAGCCCAGCTCAATCTCCGGGCGGGTGGCGATGGTGATCTCGAGATCGTAGCCCCCCTCCTTCTCCTCAAAACGGCTTACTGAGGGCGTGCCGATCATCTCCGGCTGCTCAAGCGCCTTTAGCCCCTCACTCAAAACCTCCTGTGCGATCTCGCTTCGCACTTCGTTGATGAGCTTATCGCCGTAGCGCTGCTTGATCAGTGCGATGGGCACTTTGCCCTTACGGAAGCCGTCAAACTTCGCCTCTTTGGCGATGGAGCGGGCGATCCGCTCTTCGGTTTTGGAGACGAGTGGCGGCTCAACCTGAGCCGAGATGGTGGCGTTGGCCGAGTCAAGCCGTTTGGTAGAAACCTGCATGAAACCCCTTATCTTCGTTCTTGTTGGTAATTAAACTGGAAATTAACCAATGATCCTAACCCAAACTCCCTTTGATTTTAATTCACGGTGCCCTACAATACAGGCCAAAAACCCCAAAGAGGAGACCCGTGAACCAAAAAGCGTTTGAATCGGCCATCCAAAGCGTCATCGAAGCGGTGGGCGAAGATCCCACGCGTGAGGGGCTTATCGACACCCCTAAGCGGGTCTACCACTCGATGATGCATCTGTGTAGCGGCTATCAGGAGGATCCCAAGCGGATTCTCAACGCCGCGCTCTTTGAGAGCCAGGCGAGCGAGATGGTGATTGTGCGGGATATCGAGTTTTACTCCCTGTGCGAACACCATCTGCTCCCCTTTTTCGGCCTGTGTGATGTGGCCTATATCCCCGATGGCAAGGTGGTGGGTCTAAGCAAGATCCCCCGCATGGTGGATGTCTTCGCCCGGCGGCTGCAGATCCAAGAGCAGCTCACCGAGCAGATCGCCGATGCCCTCAGCGAAGCGATCGCCCCTAGAGGGGTGGCGGTACTGGTCAATGCGCGGCACATGTGCATGGAGATGCGCGGCGTCCAGAAACGCCACAGCCTCACCACCACCTCCGCACTTCGCGGGCTCTTTTTAAGCGATCCGAAAACCCGCGAGGAGTTTATGAGTATCGTCAACGCGCCGGTTAAGGACCGCTTCTAGCCGTGCCGCTACGATCGATGCGCCACCGCCTAAAAACCACCGCCCTAAGCGCACCCTTTGGGTTTGTGAAAAAAATCAGCCCCACCCATATCGAAGGGACCGGGCTGAAGCTGGGTATCGGGGATGTGGTGCGCATCGAAGATCGCAGTGGCGATGAGCGCACACTGGGGATGGTCACCTCCTTAGAGGGCGATCGCTTCTTTATCACCCCCTTTGGGTTTGTGGAGGGGTTGAGTACGGGCGATCCGGTCTATAAGGTCGAGCAGGGGATGGGGCTCAATATCGGGCCGGGGGTGCTCGGGCGGGTGATTAGCCCCTTTGGCGAGCCGATCGATGGCAAAGGGCCGATCGCAGCGGATGCCTGGGTGCCGATGATGCGTCCGCCCATCGCCCCGATGCGCCGTGGCGCGATTAACCGGGTGTTTGAGACCGGGGTACGCACCCTCGATGGGATGCTCACCTGCGGTCAGGGGCAGAAGGTGGGCATCTTCGCCGGCAGTGGCGTGGGCAAATCGACCCTGATGGGCCTGATCGTGCGCGGCTGCCGTGTGCCGATTAGAGTAGTGGCGCTGATTGGCGAGCGGGGGCGTGAGATTCCGGAGTTTATCGACCACGCCCTGGGCGGCGATCTGAGCAACACCGTCATCATCGCATCCACCAGCGATGATAGCCCGCTGATGCGCAAATATGGCGCTTTTGCGGCGATGGCGGTGGCGGAGTACTTTAAAGATCGCGGCGAAGATGTGCTCTTTATGATGGATAGTGTCACCCGTTTCGCGATGGCCCAGCGCGAGATCGGCCTCTCACTGGGTGAGCCCCCCACCTCCAAAGGCTATCCCCCCTCGGTCTTTGCCCTACTACCACAGCTGATGGAGCGGGCCGGTAGCGAGCAGCGCAAAGGGAGCATCACCGCCTTTTTTACCGTGCTGGTGGAGGGCGATGATATGAACGACCCCATCGCCGATCAGGCGCGATCGATTCTCGATGGGCATCTGGTCCTAAGCCGGCAGCTTGGCGATCTGGGGCTCTATCCACCCATCGATCTGCTCGCCAGCGCTTCGCGGGTGATGCCCTCACTGGCAGATGATCGCCACCTTCAGGCGGTGCGCGATCTACGAAAGCTCATCTCCTTGATGCGCGAAAACGAGGTGCTCGTACGCATCGGCGCCTACAGCCCCGGCAGCGATCCGCAGCTCGATCGCGCCTTGGAAAAGCGCGCGGCGATCGAGGAGTTTATGTCCCAGTCGCTACCGGAGGAGCGGCTCTTTAGTGAGGTGATTGAGGAGCTGATCACCCTCGCGCAGTAGCCTAAAACCGCCAGGCGGTGCCCAGGTAGAGGTGCCACTCGCGATCGCTCCAGCTCTCTTCGCCGTAGCTGTGGTTGATCGGCAGCCACTCGCGCTGGGTGTAGTCCAGACCATACTCCAGACGCCAGCGCCGACCCTCCTGTAGCCAGTTATATGCCCCTAGTCCAACCCCCCAGGAGAGGGCGGTGGGCGAGAGCCCTTCGCTATCGGTGTGGCTTACCCCTAGAGCCAGCTTCAAAAACGGAATGCTCTCATTGAGGGTGTGCTCAGGCAGGGTGTAGTGAAACTGCAGCAGCGTCTCCTGAACCTCATCGAGGGTATAGAAGTCCAGCGTGAGGAAGTGGCCCTCGCCGGGCCACTGATACCCGATGCCAATCTGCGGGCGCAAAAGCAGCTCATCGCTGGAGCAGCTAAAGCTCTTAACAACCCCCACCTCCGTGGTGCCGATCTCGTCTCCACCGGGCTGACAGTAGATCGCCTGCGCCCCCGCATCCGGGTTGGAGCGCACCGTGATGCTCCGCTCGTGCAGCACCCCCCCGATGGAGGCACGCACCAAAAACCGGCCACCGAACCCAAAAAGACCCGGCGCGGCAGGCTGAGGCTGTGCCGTCTGGGGCGCAGCGGGTCTCTGGGGTGTCTGGCGGACAGGCTGGGTGGGTTGGGGTTGGGTCTGCTCGGGTGCGGTGCGTGGCTGGACAGGCTGACCGGTGCGATACTCCTGAAAAACCGCCGCCACAAGGGTCGAAAAGAGCAGAGGCAATAAAAACAGCACACGCCACAAAGCAGGCATCACTTAAAAGGCCTTAGGAGAGGTTTAGCAGAAAAGAGTGTATCACTGGGGGGCTAAAAAAGCGTAAGGACCGGGCCCGAAGGCCCGATTAAGACGAGAAGGCTAGTTGGTGCTAACCGACTCGGCAGTGCCACGGGTAGTGACAAAAGAGGGTGCGCGCGGCGGGGTATCGCCCGTCGCACTCGAGGTGATCTCGCTAATACGAGAAACCACTTTGCCCGTCTCCGGGTCGATAAACTTGGTCTCAGTTGTAAAGCCAGAGCTGCCGGTTTGGACCGTTACATCCTCTGAGCTTGTCTGGGTGTTGCCACCACTCTGGCCACTAGAGGCGACCGAGGAGCTGCTGGAGCTACCGCCGCCGCCGCAGCCTGCTACGAGCAGACCCAGTGCCGCCAGAAAAGCGATTACGCTTAGCTTTTTCATTTCTGTTCCTTTCTGGAATCTTTCTTGACAACCTCTCCACGCTTGTAGCAGTGGGTCAGTTTGTCACCACACAAGAGCGCAACGCGATCGCCACGCTCTGTTTTGACATCGATCTCATAAGCCCTTAGAAACCCCTCTGCAATCGCAATGCGTTTCACAGAGACCGTCTCGCCTAGCATGGTGCTCAGGCGATCGCCTGCCTTTGAGGCGGTGGGCTTATAGTAGCGGTTAGAGCAGTCGATAAAGTCGGGCTCCACCATCGGCGGCAGGACAACTACTTGCGCAGGAACCTTACACTCTCTTAGTATCTGGTGCCGCTCATGGGCCTCCCCCACATCGGGAAGAGGCGGCAGATCGGCGGCGGCTAGCGCCACCGCTGCCAGACCGACTACCGTTAGCTGCCTAACGCTACCGATCATTAGTCATCATCTCCATTGTCGCCATCACCGTTGTCATCACGGGGGTCAGCAATGCTCTGCGCCCAGTCATCGTGGGTGCGGAGTGTCAGCCGGTCGTTGCCAGTCTCAAAGAGGCTACCCTCTGCGTTGCTCGGGAAGACACCGTAGTAGATCTGGCCCTCTCCGCCGGTCGTGCGGCTATAGAGATAGAACACTTCACCGCTATAGTCTGTGCTAAAGCCGATGGTGCCGATGCTGGTCCCATTGGGCAGCTCAAGCTGGGCGTACACAATGCTTCCACCACCAATCTGATCGAGCTCCACATTCTGCGGCTGGTAGACAAAGCTGCTGACACGGTTGATGCTATCGGCGCCGTTGTTATAGAACTGAACGCCGAAATCGCGTCCAGCCCAGCCAGGCCCGTAGGTGGTTCCACCCATAGTCAGGCTATCGTACAGATAGGGCTCGGTGGCATTCTGCTCACCGGCACCGACTGTCAGTACACCGGTCTCAGAGTACACCGCCGCAAAGGGCAGCACACGCATATTGGAGTAGACACCGTTGGCTACTTCATCGTTGTTGGCATGGACAAAGCGCAGGTCTTTTACGATGTCGCCATAGGCTGCATCCCACTCCGGCACGCCATCTTGAGTGGTCGGTGCTGTCTGGGCATCAGGATAGGCGATCGCATCACCCACATCTGCCAGCAGATCGATCACACTCTCTGTTGCGTTCTCATCACGCTCATCCACAGCCCGGGTATAGACCCAAGTAGGACTGGCATCCGAGACATTACCGTCGAAGATAACCACATGGCTGGCTCGGCCATCGCCACGAACGGTTACTGCTGAATCCTCCAGCGTCAGAGTCGGAGTAGCGGGCTTCACATAGTTCAGGCCGCCCTGGAGCTCTTCAGACTCACGGCCACCTAGACCGTCAGTTGCGGTGGTGGTGCTCTCAGCAGGACCAGCGCGATCAGCGGTGAATCCTGAAAGCTCGAAGTCAATCAGGCTTGCCGTAAAGTTCTGCGTACCGGTTCCAATCGCCCCGGTCGGCAGCAGCGGAATGCTTCGGCCATCGAGGGTGTTGACCACGGTGTAACTCTCGCCACTGGTGTAGCCGGTGCGCACCAGACCGCCAACGGTGGACTGTACTTGGCCATCCATCCAGTTGAAGACATACGCCTCATCGCGATCAAGACGCTCAGGGTATCCGGGGCGGTTGCTAAAGTGCTTGTTCACCGCATAGTCACCCACCTCTGTACCGCTTACGGTCACCGGATTGGTGTAGCCATCCTCCAGGAAGACCCAGTAGCCACGCTCTTTTTGAGTCCAGAAGAGCTCAAACTCACCCGCATCGTTAAACCACTCGGCCGGGTCACGGGTCAGATCCAGTGCTTTCCAGCTTACGGTGCCGCCGTCGGCATCTTGAGTCACTGCCGTAATAATGCTCCGCGGCGTGTAGTTGTTCTCGGTCATGTGATAGATCGCGCCGCGTCCGGGGAAGTCATCCGCCCAGATGGGGCTAAAGCGCAGATCCTCTGTCGAGCGACCGCTTGCGGTGTTGGCAGTTGTGCCGCGCACCAGGTGACTGACCTGATAGACGCTACGAACAGCACCGTAGACGGTATTGTTGTTATCCACTGTGCAGCTTCCGATATGGCAGAAGCCAAAGGGCTGCGCCCCATCTCCTTGCTGTACCGCGTAGTTCACAATGTCATTAGAGACAAACATCACCGTGGCGTTGCCATCGGCCGGAGTCTCATCGTTGCCGGGATTGAGGGAGAAAGCGTGCACGGTGCCTGAACCGACAGCGTTGTTCCCTACAAGGTTGCTTGCATCTCTTGCAAAGGTCCCGTTAACCTCATGGGCATCCAGCCAAGCAGTGTTTTCACTTCCGGCTGCGATGCGGAAGCTCTCTGTGTAGATGCCGGTTACATTGACATCGTTGTGCAGATCGGCCAGGCGCACATGGAACTTCTCGCGAACGAAGAAGCGCTGCTCACCGGCAATCAAGAAGGCATCACTATCCACTGTGCCAGCGCCGATCGCAATTGCCAGTGCGCGGCCATTGATGCCGGCATCACCGTTTAGGCGATCGCTGAACGCAGCATCGCCAACAGAGGTGTTGTGATCCGCATCTGTCAACTCCAGATCGATTCCACCCTGCAGATCGTAGCCCTCAATGCTAAAGGGGGTGACATTGATGCGTGCCAAATCACGAAGATCGTCATCGGCCATCAAGTCAGCATTAATCCCCAGCGCCATAGCATACTCACCCGGTCGTGCACGCAGATAGCGCGCCTCAGCAGTATCATCGAGCGCCTCCAAGTGACTGGTGGTGTACTCCCGCGTGCCACTCAGGTTGGTTACGGCAGGAAGCGTCACATCAACAGTAGTGTCATGAATACCCAGATAGAAGGGCTTGTTTGAGAGCAGGACCAGATAGACATCCGTGCCGTCATTGGCCACATAGCAGCGTACATCCAGACGGTTCTGATTCTCACCTGCTGCGCCGGTGTTGCGATCGACAACACTCTCGTTAAAGGTGTTACACACATCGATGCCATTAGTGCCAGGCGTCAAATCATTAGCGGCAACCGCAAAAGGCACGGAAGCCTCCCGGAAAGGACCGGTGACATCCAGGTTTGTGCCGGCACCAAAAAGGGTCTCCACAGTATCGTTAGCCGGAATCACCAGACCGGTTGTGGCCTGACGGAGCGTGCCGTCATTAAAGGCGAGCAGGTTCCAGCCGTCGCTGAGTTTGCCCTCATAATCGCTGGCACTGCGCATAGAGCTTCTTGTCAGCACGCCATGTACCGCATCATCAGCAGTGTCACCCTCAGTAAGTGTAGAGGCTGCATCGCGATCGAAGCGCACCCAGTAGCCGTAGCCGGGGCTGAGGTGTGCACTCAGGCTGGTGGAGTCAATCATATCTTCCAGCGTCGAGTAGTCGCTGTCCGGGTGCAGATTGAGACCCATCTCGTCATTAGAGGCGAAGGTGGGGTACCACATCCCCTCAGCCGCACTGTAGCGGTACATGGTGAGGTTACCCTCAAGCACTTGGAAGTTGCTGGTGTTGAGCTCATCCCCATCGACGATATTGTCAGAGATGTTCATATCAAACGCCTGCGTAATCAGCGAGTAGCGATCCGCACTTGTCAAAACGGTGTCATCTACGGGATAGATGCGCGTGAGCCCATCGCCCAGCTGTGCCGGATTGTCGTAGGTGCGATCGTAGCTAAAGCGTGCGGTATAGACCCGCTGCACATCGCCCTCTTCTTCGTCGAAGTTAAAGACACTCTCTGTCTCATCGCTCGGATCAGCGACACGGTTAAAGCTGATGCGGAAGGTTCGACCCTCCAGGCCCTGCGCCTGATAGACCACCATCACATCCGGTGCGCTGGCATCGGGTGACTGGATATACATCGTACGCATGCTAGAGCCGTAGCTCTTAGCGGGACGATCGTAGCCGATAGCCGCCACATTGGCTGCAAATATGCCGGCATCACCCAGTACGCGGATACCCGCTGTGGAGTGAAACGGCTGACTGTTGTTATGTTCCCAGCCTACGCCGACAACACCGTTGTCGCCTGCTCCGCCCGCCTGGAGCCCATAGAAGGTCCCGGTGGTGTGCAGGTTCAGATCACCTGTGGTGGTGTTACGATCCCAAGTGATGTTGTTGTCACTGTTGTGGTGACCGACCAACACATGGTTTACACCTCTTAAATTTGGGGTTGCCCCCTCCTCGGTGTCGGAGTCGAGCACCGTATAGATGCCTCCGATACCGATCAGGTTCCAGCTGCCCTCTTTTACCGGTACGGCGTAGTTAGCCCACGCTGCCATCGGCAAAAGAAGCATCAAAGAAGCCGCTAAAAAAGCGGAACTAATCCTTTGCATGACTCCTCCTTAGTTAAGGTTGTTCCTGCGCTATGCGCTCCACTTAGATACGCCCACTGCCCTGCAAAAGCCGGTTTTGGGGCGGAGAGTTGGTATCTCACTACCTACATCGTCAAACTGTCTGTTTGCTAAAGCCATTTATTCCATCCCACCCTCCACATTTGGGGTGGGAGCAAGTGCTGTGTTCACTTAATACCTCCTTTTTATTGATTTATTAGTTTTGTGGGACACTTGAAACCCATGTTAAACTTTTATCCGGCGGTGTCATGGCTGAACCCGGGATATTGCCCCGTAGACAGTAGTCGTTGGAGCGAATATAGAAGTGGCGACGATCTGCTAACCCGAAAAGTACATGGGCCATCTGTAGCTCAAAACTGATCGTAACCGCCTCATGGGTGACAAACTGATAGCGGCCTAGATTGGTGTACTGAGGGTCGGCCGGCACATTGTTCAGTGCCGGATAGAAAAGGCTCACCTCAGAGTCCACCAGACCCGGCATGCGCGATCGGATATAGGCCATCTGATCGGGGCCAAACTGACCCTCGGTGCTCTGCCAGTCATCGCTGACCCGATAAAAGCCCGCCGTCACGCAAGCGCGCTCATCGTACTCCGGCTGCTCGCCGGGGCCTTGATCGATCGGTGGAGGCGGTGGTCCACCCGGATCGCCCGGATCGCCCGGATCGCC
>PWVP01000086.1 GCA_003561815.1 Campylobacterota bacterium
CCTCCCCCCGCCAAAAACTTTTAGAGCTTCTTGAGCGCTATCTGGCACTTGCGACAAAGGGGCACGCCCAGCTCGATGAAGTCGCCAAGATTCAGCGCACCCAGATCGAGGCGCTTGAGAGGGTGCTGGATAAAGAGGGCTCTAACGGCCAGTCGAGCGAGTTGAGCACGGTTTTAGACGGTTTTATTCAGGCGCAATCGATGCTGCTGGATGAGCTGGAGAGCAGTCACGAAAAAACCCGATCCCTTCAGGATGAGCTGGGCAAAGCCCAGGGGGAGATGCGCCTCGATCCGCTCACGCACATCTTTAACCGCAAAAAGCTCCAGGAGGATGTGGAGCAGTTTCTGACCCATCCCCCCTCTGATCGGCTCCGGCTCTTTATACTGGTCATCGATGCCGATGACTTCAAGCGGATCAATGACACCCACGGCCACCTGGCCGGTGATAAGGTACTAATCTACCTTGCGCGCCTGCTGCGCACCGCACTGCAGGAGGAGAGCCACCTCTACCGTTACGGCGGGGAGGAGTTTGTGGTGCTCTCCTTTCATGTCAATCGCCAAGAGGCGGTCGATCTGGCAGAGCAGCTTCGCAAAAAGGTGGAGACAAGCCAGATGAGCTATCAAGATCGTCCCATCAGCCTGACGGTGAGCATCGGTGTGAGCGGTCAGGAGAGCGGTGATCACTTCGATACCCTCTTTAGTCGGGCCGACTCGGCGGTGCTTCGGGCGAAAAACAGGGGGCGAAACCGGGTGATGACCCGGTTTTAGATCTTGGTGTAGAGCAGCAGTCGACAGCTGTTTTCGATAATCGCAAAGCTTTTGGCGAGGTTGTTAATCTCGCGGGCGTGGGCGTAGATGCCGTAACCACGAATCACCACCACATCCACATCCTGCTCGGCCATCACACGGCTAATCTCCACATCGGCCCGATCGTACCAATCCTCCGCCCCTTTAGGATCGTACACCTTTAGCCGCGGAAAAAACGCTTTACCGAAGTAGTCGCGGGGCACGATGTAGTCGTTTTCCAGCGCGTAGGCGGTGCTAAAGGGGGGCATGGCGTAGGCGACATATTTGGCATCGGGGATACTCTGATAGATGTGTGAGTGAATCTCTGAATCCAGACTCGCCTCTTTCCAGCGGTAGTCACGCACATGGTGAAGCAGGACATAGTCATCCTCGCTCAGATTATCAAAGATCGCCTCGCGCTTATTGATCAGAAATTTGCTCAGCTCCACCCTGGCAGAGATGGAGCCGTGGAAAATCCCAAAGAGGTTTTTACGAAACATCGAGAGCGAGACGCGGCTGAGCCGCTCTACCAACCGTTCTTGCATCACTCGACTCCTTTCAGGCTGGGATAATCATAGCAGCCAGGCTCCCTCTGCCGCCTGAAGTGGCGCAACAAAAGACGATCGGGGCGCAAAAACTCCGGCAGCTCGCCCTGTTTGAGGATATGCTCTGCCAGCAGCCAGCCGGTATAGGGCGCCGTGACAAACCCGCGCCCGCCGTGACCGGAGTGGATATAGAGCCCCGGATAGAGCGGCATCTGCCCTTGCAGCTTCGCCCCCTTAAAAAGCAGCGGCTGCTCTTTAGCCAGACGCGCGGCATGGCTAAAAGCACCCACAGCGGGCAGGTAGTCGTTGTTGGCCGGTCGCATCCCGCCTTTGATATCCACAATCTCAGCCTGCATTAAGCGCCGATCGAGGCTAATGGCCTCCTCTAGAAGTGCCTGAGCGGCCAGAGGATCGACGCGCCACTGCTCAACGCCGCGCCGATGGGTCGCTCCGACAGCCACCGTCTGATCTGGTAGCGTGGCCGAGATGGCCACCGCTGCGCTGATATTGTAGCGCCGCTGTAGAGCGGTTTTTAGGGCCAGACGCTCCCCCCACACCCCTTTTCGGCCCATCCAGCCATCGGGCAGGATGGAGGGGTAAGCACCGGTGGCCACCACCACACACGGCGCGCGCCAACTGGCCACATGCCAGCTACCCTGATGATAGTGCGGCTCATGGGCTGCAACACCCCCCTTAAAATCACACCCCCTTAAAAGCGCCTCAGCCAGCTGATCGGGCTGGATCATCCCCGCTTCAGGGAAAAAGACCCCTCCGCGCCAGCGGCGGTGGGCGAGCGTCTGCAGATACGCCGTAAGCGCTAAAAAGGACTCAAGGCTCTCTTTGGGTTTAGGGTAGCGCAGCACGCCCCCTTTAATAAGGGCATGGGGGGCAATCTGTGCGTAGAGCTCCAGTGAAAAGCTCAAAGCGCGGTTGACCAGCGCCATCGTCTGGCTGCCGCGCCCCATCATCGGCGAGAGAAAAGCCCCCGCCGCCTGACTGGCGCCCCCAAAGGGGTGCTCATGGCGATCGATAACGCAGACCCGTTTGCCCGCCCGGGCCAGAAAGTGGGCCACACTCGCCCCCGCAATCCCCGCACCGATCACAATCACATCATACTGCACAAACACTCCCCCAAATGCGCCCCTGCGCGTCGGGCCAGAACCGATCGACACTCACCCACTCACCGGGCCGATGCGCCCCCTCAATCCAGATGCGCGTAAAGTATTGATCCAGGCCTGAGGCGATGTTGGCCTCCTGGCGCTCGATCAGCACCCGCAGCGGTGCAGCGGCGCGGCTCTCATAAAAAAGACGGTGCTTGCGGGCAACCTCCGCCTCAATCGCCTGGCGACGGCTGGCGGCCAGATGGCCATCCACATCCTGCTTTAGACGAGCTGCAGGAGTCCCGCTGCGGGGGCTGTAGGTAAAGAGGTGGATATGCGTCAGCGGCAGCGCTTGCAGATTTTTAAGCGCCTCATCAAAGATCGCGTCACTCTCGCCGGGAAAGCCCACGATGTAATCACTTCCGATCGTAAACCCCTCCTGGGCGATTCGATCCAGAAGCGCCCGATCGACACTAAAGCGGTTGATCCGGTTCATGCGCGCAAGCATCGCATCGCTGGTGTGCTGCAGCGCGATGTGCAGGTGGCGCGCCATCAAGGGGTGTGTGAGCTGCTCCATCAGAGCATCATCCACCTGCGAAGGCTCAAGGCTACCCAATCGAAGCCGCTTAATGCCCGGCACTTTAAAGAGGCTTTTTAACAGATCGGCCATACGCTCGCCACGCTCGCGCCCAAAACTTCCGGTATTGGTTCCTGTGAGGATAAACTCCTCAAACCCCTGCTCGACCAGGCGCGTTATCTGGGTGGTGATATGCTCGATCGTATAGCTGCGCGCCGGACCGCGCACAGAGGGGATAATGCAGTAGCTACAACGAAAATCGCACCCCTCCTGAATCTTGACAAAGGCGCGCTGGCGCCCCTCAAAACGCTCAATCAGCGTCTCGTCCAGGTGGGCCCCCAGGGGCTCAACCGATCGCTGAGGCGCGGTGATAAAGTGGGCGATCTTCTCCTTTTGGCCGTGGTCAAACAGCCCATCGACCTGCGCTGTTTCAAAGAGCTTCTCACCCTGACTCTGCACAGCACAACCGGTAAAGAGAATCGTGATGCCTGGATAGCGGCGGCGCAAGCGGTTGATATAGCTTCGCACCCCACTATCGGCGGCGTTGGTAACCGTGCAGGAGTTAATCACCACCGTATCGGCCTGGGCTTCACTCTCAACGCGGCGGTGTTTGCCCAGCCGGGCGATCATCACCTGTGTGTCGAAAAGATTGGTGCGACAACCGAAGGTTTTAAAGTAGACCCGACGGGCAGAGCTGGGCATCGCTTCGGGGCTACATCCGCTCTTTTGCGGTGATGCCCAGCAGCTTGAGCCCCAGCCGGATCGAGAGGGCCGAGACCGCTAAGATCTTGAGAAACTGCGCCTCTTTTTCGTTGCCCACGACACGGTTTTCGGTGTAGAAGCGGTGGACTTTGCCAGCGAGCTTATAGAGGTAGTCGGTCATCAGGTTGACCTGACGGGTGTGAAAGGCGTCATCGATCACCTCTGGCAGCAGCATCGCTGAAAAGAGCAGCTCTTTTGCATCGTGGCCCAGATCGCTCAAATGCACTTCAGCCATATCGCTATGGGCGTGCTCGCTTTTCTCAAAGAGCGAGCAGATGCGTGCATGGGCGTAGTTGACATAGTAGATGGGGTTGGAGCTGTCCTCTTTAGAGAGCAGATCGATATCAAACTCCAGATGGGTATCGGCCCGCTTGGTCAAAAAGACAAACCGCAGCGCGTCATACCCCACCTCCTGGCCCACCTCCTCCATGGTCACGAAGTTGCCCGATCGCTTGGACATCTTGTAGGGATCGCCGCCCTTTAGAAGGGCCACCATCTGCGAAAGCAGCACCTCCAGGCGCTCTGGGTCATAGCCTAGAAAATCGATCGCTGCACGCACCCGCGGGATGTAGCCGTGGTGATCGGCTCCCCAGATATTGATGTAGCGATCAAAACCACGGGCAAACTTATCACCGTGGTAGATAATATCCCCGGCTAAATAGGTGGGCTCACCACTCTCTCTCACAACGACACGATCTTTGCCATCGCCCTTCTGGCTGGAGGCAAGCCACACCTTGCCCGCCTCATCGGTATAGAGTGCGCCGCGCTTCTCCAGCGCCTGACGGGTATCGTCCCAACGATCGTAAAGCGATCGCTCACTCACAAAGCGATCAAAGACAATCCCCGCCTCTTTAAGGGTGTCGTTAATCCAGGCCATCATCTCATCTTTAGCCCAGTCGCGCAGTGCGCTCAGATCCGCTTCCGGCTGAAAGATCGCCTCGCCAAAGTGCGCCTGCGCCTTTTTGGCCAGCTCAAGAATATACTCCCCCTGATAGCACTCGGGGGGAAACGCTACCGCTTCACCCAACAACTCAGCGCGCCCCTTAAAGTGCAGCGATCGGGCCAGTAGATCGACCTGGTTGCCCGCATCGTTGATGTAGTACTCGCTGGTGATCTGATAGCCCAGATGGCGACCAAGCCGCATCAGCACATCGCCAAAGATCGCACCGCGGGCGTGGCCGATATGCAAAGGGCCGGTGGGGTTGGCACTAACAAACTCCAGAAGAATGCTCTCGCCCTCTGACTGCTCACCGAAGCGATCGCCATCGCGCAGAGCAGCTGTGGCAAACTCATCCAGGAAGCGATCACTGAGGGTAAAGTTGACATAGCCGCTCAGGTGCTCTACTTTATCAAAAAGCTCTCCGTGGAGAAGTTTTTCGCAGAGCTCCTCAGCGATGGCGTGGGGGGATTTACGATAGACCTTCGCCAAAGAGAAGGCGACAGGCGTACAGAAGTGGCCGAAGCTGCTATCCTTCGGCTTTGTGACAGGAACCTCTGCCGCATCCAGCTGCGACGAAATGTGGGCCTTAATCCGTTTTTTCAAGCGAGGGGTCCCTTAGGCTTTACTCTTTTGGGACTCGGTGCTCTTCTCCTCTGCTGCTACCGCATCGGCCTTCTCCGCCTCCAGGCTTTTCTTCTCAGTAGAGCTGCTCTTCGCTTCACCCTCGGGCTCATCCTCGTTGACCGCTTTTTTGAAGTTTTTGATTCCGCTTCCGATACCTTTGGCGAGATCGGGGATCTTTTTCGCCCCAAAGAGAAGCACCACGATGGTAAGAATAATCAACAACTCCGGCATACTGGGCATACCCATAGAAACTCCTTACGATTGACCTTTCCAGGTCGAAATAAACTCGGGTAATGATACCCTAGATACCTTATAGCGAGAGGCAAGCACCATTGCTTTAAGCACCTCCAAAGAGTCGTCGTAGTCATCATTGACCAGCAGGTAGTCGTAGCGATCGAGCTGGTTCATCTCGATCAGGGCATTAATCAGCCGCTTTTCGATCACCTCTTCACTATCGGTTCCGCGCCCCGCCAGGCGCTGACGCAAAACCGCGATATCGGGCGTGGTCACAAAGACGGAGGTGGTCTCTTTGGGAAAGAGTGCCGAGATGGCCGCCTGGCCCTGCACATCGATATCAAACAGAACCGTCCGCCCCGCCTCAAGCGCCTCAATCACGCGGCTTTTGCTGGTGCCGTAGAAGTTGTCATGCACCTGCGCCCACTCCAAAAAGTCGCCACTATCGATCGCGGCGAGAAACTGCTCTTTGGAGGCAAAAAAGTAGTCCTCCCCCTCCCGCTCGCCACTTCGGGGAGCGCGGGTTGTGGTTGAAATGGAGAGATGGGCGAAGTCGTAAGCCTCGCATACCGCCTTACACAGAGAGCTTTTGCCCGACCCACTCGGGCCGGAGACCACTACCAGTGAACCGCTCAAATCAACCCTTCTTTTCAGGGAAGGTGATGTTGATGGTCAGCTGCATCCCATCGAGCAGCTCCCGCAGCGTCCCGGTGGTGACCGTGCCCAGCGGGCTCTGGATGCTGCTGCCCTGATCGGGGGTGACGCTCATCTGCGCAGCCGGGAGATCGCCCGCCTCATCGTGGCTTGACGCCTCGGGCTCGGGCGCTGATTCACCCAGCGCCTGGGCGACCGACGCCTCATCCATCTGCCCAAACTCATCCTGATCAGAGGGCGCCTCCAGAGCCTCCTCCTCTTGGGCGCCATCCTCCTGCTGGGGCTCCTCCTCTAGCGGCTCCATCTCCCCAAAGGAGTCATCGAGCAGATCCGAGTCGAGATCGCTCTCCTCTTTGTGCAGATCGGCCAGATCGTCCTCATCAAGCAGTGCGCTGTTTTCGCCCAGGTCGATTTTGACCTCCTCATCGGCACTCAGGGAGTCCTCCAGCTCATCGGCATCGAAGTCACCCAGCTCGGAGACATCCTCCAGCGGCGCATCACCCTCCTCAGGCAGGGCACCCTCCTCGCCATCCTCGGAGGCCAGCTGCGCCTCATCCTCATCACTCAAGAGCTCTTTCACTTTAGCCACCTCCTCCTCATCCAGCACAGACTCCTTCTTTGTGCTCGGCTCTTCGCCGCCAGCGTCACTATCCATCTCATCGAGCTCCTGAAGATCGCCCTTGAGCGCCTCATACTCATCAGACGCTCCGCTCTCATCCAGACCTCCATCGGCCTCCAGACTCTCCTGAGCCTCTGGTTCAGAGGGCGTCTCATCCAGCTGAGGCTCCTCCTCTAAATCGGGCTCCTCGAGATCGCCCAGATCCAGATCGGGAAGCTCCTCCAGATCGTCGCCAGGGGTTTCTGCGCTCTCCTCGGTCAGCTCTGCCGCTTCATCCTCTGCCTCTGCCGAAGCGGACCCAGTCGGCTCGATCTCTGCAAGGGGATCTTCGTCCGCCTCCGGCATGGCCAGATCCTCTCCCCCTATCGCCGGTTCCAGAAGATCATCCTGCTGGGGGGTCTCCCCTGTCTCCTGGGTCTCTTTTTCGGGGGCGCTTTCTGTCTCCTCCTCCGGCCAAGCGTCCAGATCCAAAGAGAGATCCCCCAGCTCATCGGCGCTCTCTTCGGCAGGGGCTGACTCCAGATCCGCCAGCTCCTCCTCCCCAGAAGGGGCGGACGACGCCTCAGACGATCCTGCATCCAAGTCTGCATCGGGCTGTTCGGAGGGCTCCATAGCCGCCTCATCCAGCTCAAGCGTCTCCCCGGAGAGCTCATCTGGACTCTCCGTATCCTGCGCGGCGCCCAGCTCGTCACCGCCCAGATCATCACCCAGCTCCAGATCATCACCAAAATCCCCATCCAGATCGGGCAGCTCATCGCCCAGATCACCGGCATCCAAAGAGAGATCATCGGCACTCATGCCGCCATTGGCATCCAGATCGTCAAGCGCCTCTGCGCCCCCCTCATCGACAGCGCCCATCTCCCCTTCGACACCGCTGCCCATATTGGAGGAGAAGGCATCAATCAGCTCCGTCGGAAGAAACGGCTTCTCCACATAGAGATCAAACCCGGCGCTCTTTTCGCCGTTTTTAGGGTGCAAAAGCGCCACCCGC
Organism: Campylobacterota bacterium; assembly: GCA_003561815.1. Classification (GTDB taxonomy): domain Bacteria; phylum Campylobacterota; class Campylobacteria; order Campylobacterales; family SZUA-545; genus CSSED11-302. The sequence continues at coordinate 7,832 of PWVP01000086.1, forward strand.
GCATCGGCGCTTAACGCCTTGATCGACGAAACATCCGCCTCGCCAAGGCTCTCGTGATCGACCAGTATCCAGCGATACTCCCCGGCGCTCGCCTCCTGGGGGGTGGTCACACTCTCCACCTCCAGCCCCACTTTTGAGGCGCTCAGCTTCACCAGCTTTTCGACGGTTCCATTCTCATTGATCAGCAGGATCTTCATACGGTCTCTCCCTATTAACTGGTTTGATAGTATACTGCAAAGGATTTGAAAACCCTTAGGGGCTTTAACCGAAAGGTAACCAACCGCTATGCAAAAACTGATCCGCGCCCTGAGCATTCTTCTCTTTATGGCGACGCTACTACAGGCACGGGCCTGGTATATGATGCCCGAAGATGGGGTGCTGGCCGAACAGGCCGCCGTCAACGCCATCGCCGATGCACAAGAGGAGATCGTCGCCGCCATCTACAGCTTCACCAACAACAGCTTAGCGCGCGCACTCAAAGAGGCGGCCAGCCGGGGGGTGAAGGTGACACTAATTGCCGATGAGAGTCAGATTGAGCGCAACCCCCGCCACCACAAAGCGGGCGAGCTGGCCAAAATCCAGAACATCACCGTGCTGGTGACCAAAGGGCGCGCCTCCAGACGGGGTAACTACCACGGCCTGATGCACCTTAAGCTCTGCATTATCGACAACGAAACGATTATCCACGGCTCGGCCAACTGGTCGCACAACGCCTTTAATCTCAGCCACGAGCTGCTGATTATCGAGGAGGATAGCGCATGGGCGCTGGCCCTTCAGGAGCGCTTAGCCCCCATCATCCGTCAGGCGCGCCCCTACACTCAGTAAAAGACGGTTCCGATCGCCTCAAAGGCGCGCATAAACTCCTTTTTAAAGAGAAAAGCGATCGAGCCCGTCACCGCCATCATCACCAGAAAAGCGACAAAGATTTTCGCCGGGAAGCCGACCACCAGCAGGTTGAAACTGGGGACGGTTTTCATGATCATCCCAAACACCACATCGGCCATGATGGAGAGCGCCAGAATCGGAAAGGCGATCATAAAGCCCATCACAAAGAGCCACCCAAACGCCTCGACGCTATGGATCACAAACCCCTCCGAGAGCACAAAGGTGCCCAGAGGCATCGTCTGAAGCGAGTGGGCCATAAAGTAGAGCATCAGGTGGTGACCATCAAAGGCGAGCAGCAAGACCGTCGCAAACAGCACCAAAAACTGACTGATCATCGGCGAGCTGGTCTGGGAGATCGGAAGAG
>PWVP01000042.1 GCA_003561815.1 Campylobacterota bacterium
GATCGAACAGATGGACGAACAGATCAGACGGTGGCAAAGTGATCGATGAGGCCGCGCTAAAAGCCGCGCTCAAGCAGCACTTCGGCTTTGATTCGTTTCGCCCTTTGCAGCTTGAAAGCATTCTGGCACAACAGGCCGGGCAGGATCTGCTCACCCTGCTACCCACCGGCAGCGGCAAATCGGTCTGCTACCAGCTGCCCGCGCTGGTGGCCGAGGGGCTAACGGTGGTCATCTCGCCGCTGATTGCCTTGATCGAAGATCAGGTCACCGCCTTACAGAGTGCGGGTTTAAGCGCGGCGGCGATCACTTCAGCCCAGAGCAGCGAAGCGCAGAGTCAAGCCATGCAGGCAGCCCAAAACGGCACAATCAAACTGCTCTACCTCTCGCCCGAACGGCTGGCGCTCGAAGGGTTTAGCCAGTGGCTTAGCCGCCAAAAACTCGCGCGGTTTGTGATCGATGAGGCCCACTGTATCAGCGAGTGGGGCCATGAATTTCGCCCCGATTATCGCCGATTAGGCGATCTCAAAGCGCGTTTTGGGGTGCCGATCGCCGCCTTTACCGCCACCGCTACGCCCCGTGTGGCCGAGGACATCGTCCGCACCCTGCAGCTAAGCGATCCCCGGCGCCTCACCGGCCGTTTCGTACGCGAAAACCTCACGCTCAACCTGCGCCGACGCAGCGGCGATGGCACCGCGCAGCTGCTCGATTTTCTCGATGCCTACACCCACGAAAGCGGCATTATCTACACCTTCACCCGCAAAGAGGCCGAAACGCTAGCCGCCCTGCTTACGCGAAAAGGCATTAGCGCGGGGTGTTATCACGGCGGCATGAACGCCGAAGCGCGCACCCGAATCCAGCACGATTTTTTGGCTGATCGGTGTCGTATTATCTGTGCGACGGTGGCTTTCGGGATGGGGATCGATAAATCCAATGTCCGCTTCGTGGTCCATATGGATCTGCCCAAAAGCGTGGAGAACTACTATCAGGAGGTGGGCCGCGCCGGACGCGACGGGGTGGCGAGTGAGTGCCTGCTGCTCTATTCGCGGGCCGATGTGGAGCGCAAAAAACGGCTTTTAGAGCAGAGTGATGAAGCGCAGCAGGCCGTAGGGCTGGAAAATCTGGAAAAAACCTACCGCTTCGCTTCGGCCACCACCTGCCGCCACCGCTGGCTAAGCGACTACTTCGGCCAACCACTCGCGGAAAACTGCGCCGATCGGTGTGATAACTGCACCACCACCCGCACACTCACCGACGCCACCCGATACGCACAGATGTTTCTCTCCGCTATCTATCGCACCGATCAGCGCTTTGGCAAAAACCACCTCATCGACATCCTGCGCGGCGGCCGGGGCCAGAAGCTGCTCGATCAGGGTCACGATCGCCTCAGTGTCTACGGCGTGGGCAAAGATCTGGCCAAATCCGCCTGGGAAAACCTGCACGATCGACTGCTGGAAATCGAAGCGATCGCCAAAGGGGAGTTTGGCTCCCTCCTGTTCACCCCCAAAGCCGCCGCCATCCTCAAAGGCGAAGAGTCGGTCACGATCGATGCCGATCTACTCGCCAAAGCAGCCAAAACCAAAACCGCCATCGGCAAAGAAAAAGGCGGACCGCTCTTTGAGCGCTTGCGCGCCAAACGGCTTGAGATCGCCCAAGCCGAATCGATCCCGCCCTACATGGTCTTTAGTGATGCCACTTTGCTAGCGATGGAGACCGCACGGCCCAAAAACAGCGATGAGCTGCTCAGCATCAGCGGCGTCGGCCCGGCCAAACTCGAACGCTACGGCAAAGCCTTTTTAGAGGCGATCGCCGCGTTTGACTAACCCGCCGAATGCAGCTCTTTTTCGATTTCGCTCTTTAGCGGGTCGATCATCGTTCTAAGAATATTTTCGATAATCGCCAGATTGACCCCCTCATAGTCATGGGCGATAAAGTTTCGCACATTATAGGCACCCTTGGCGTATCCGGCTAGTGTTGATTGAATTTAGACATGGACCACTTCGCTTAGAATGTATTTCCTGCCCACTTCGTTGAGCGCATCGGCGTCCACAAAATCCACTTCGGCGTGTAACTCTTTTTGTAGTGCCTCTTTGGCCTCCACGATATGGTTGACCGCCTCCCAGCCGCTATAACGGGTCAGATATTCGTCGATATCGCGAATCTTGTACAAAATATCCACATCGCTCGCTTCCGTCGCCTGATCGCGCGCGCAACTGCCAAAAAGCCCCAGGATCACAAAGCCCTCTTTTTCATACTTGGGCTTAAGCTCCCGGAGTTTTTGCAGAAGGGCTTCTCTGGTCATCACGAACCTTTGTCAGTGGCGCTTTGTATGGATTGATTCTGCCATATTCAGGCTGTCGGGAGGCTAGCCCACTACCACCCGATCGCGGCCGCTGCGTTTGGCGCTATAGAGTGCATCGTCGCACCGTTTGATCCCCTCATGTAGCGTCTCACCGGGGCGGTAGGTGATCACCCCCAGGCTGCAGGTGATCTGCCCCGCCTCTTTAAAGGGGTGTGTGCGTACGATATGGTGAATCCGCTCAGCCAGCTGAAGCGTTCGGGCCTGATCGGCTCTGGGTAGCACCACCACAAACTCCTCGCCACCCCAGCGGCAGAAGATCGCATCGGAGCCAATCGCCCCGCGGATCCGATCGGCCAGCTCGATTAGGACACTATCGCCCACATCGTGGCCGAGCGTGTCGTTGACTCGCTTAAAGTGGTCCACATCAAGCAGCACCAGCCCCACCGCGTGAGCCGATTTGGCCGCCTGCTCCAGCCCCGGCTCCAGCAGCTCGATGAGCTTGCGACGGTTATAAGCGCGGGTGAGGGGATCGCGGTAGGCGTGCTCCTGCAGCGCGGTCAGCTCCGAGATATCCTGACACGCACCGAGGTAGTAAAAGGGGCGGTTTCGATCGTCGAGATAGCTTCTGGCGTAGATGCGCACCGTCTTTTGGGTGTTGCTCGCGAGGACACGCACCTCCAGACTCGCCTCGCCGCCGCTTTGAAGATCGCGCATCATCTGAAACACCCGCCGCCGATCCCGCCGGAAGATAGGACGCAGAAAGCTCAGCGGCCGCAGCGATCGACCCGCCCGAAGCCCAAAGATCTTCAAAAGCTCTGGCGCGCACTCCACCACCCGATCGGCCATCCGGTAGCTCCAGTGGCCCAGCTTCGCAATCTGCTGTGCCGCCTCCAGATGGGTCTTTTGGCGCTCAAGGGTCTCATTGGCCTCAATCAGCTCCCAGGTGCGCTCTTGCACCTGCAGCTCCAGCGATCGGTTGGCCTCCTGCAGCCTTCCCTGCGCTTGACGCAGCTGGGTCACATCCTCAAAGAGCACCGCGATCAGCCCGCTCTCAAACACCCCGGCACGCACTAAAAAGGTGCGCTCCTGACCCTCTGGGTCTTTCATCAGCGCGAAGCTGTCCAGATTTTTGGACTGGTTATGCATCAGCTCATCACGCCAGCGGCCACGCTCCGGGCTTAAAAAACCCGATCGCGCGATAAACCGCTCACAGATGCAGCGGTGCTCCGCCTTAAACGCCGCCATCGAGTCGTAGCCGGTAAAGCGAAAAAAGGCCCGATTGGCCTCTTTGATCTCACTTCCATCGGTTAAGATCACGATTGAGGGCAAAAAATCCAGTAACTCTTGTATAGAATGCTGTTTTTCCAAAATAGTCGCCTCTCCTAGATGGGAACGATTATCCACTATCTCCGATAAGAGAGCCCTAAAGGGCTTTGATGGGTCTACCGATGCGTATACGCGCCCTTAAAGATGCCGCCCTGCTGGGGGCAACCATCGCGCTGGTTGTAACCGTCACCCTCGGATGGGTTCACCAGCACGCAAAAGAGCTGATCGATCAGGCGGTTCATCAGGAGCTACTCTGGAAAGCCACAGCTGCAGCCGCCAGTGTCGATCCGGCCAAACACCGCCAGATCACCCGCCCCGGCCAGCACACGGAGCCGCTCTATCAAGAGGCGATCGCACCATTGGCCGCCTTTCACCAGTCGGTCGATGCCCTCACCTATGTCTACACCACCGTCCGCCCTGAAAGCGAGATCTTCTTTCTCCTGGATACCGCCTGGATCATGAAGCAGTACGATTCTGACCTCATCCCCAGCGGCGTGATGGAGCCCTATAGTGAGCCCGATGAGGCGCTTCTTCGCACCTTTGAGACCGGTGTAGCGCAGGTGGGCGAGGTGCTGATCGATGAGTGGGGAAGCTTTATCAGCGGCTTTGCGCCCATCTTCGATGAGAGCGGCACGCTTATCGCGGTGGCGGGGGTCGATCTCGATGCGGCCGACTATCTTCACCGCCTGGGCGAGATCTTTGAGATTCTGCTCTACGCCCTGGCGCTTTCGCTGGTATTGATCGCCCTGATTAGCTACATCATCTACCGGGTGCGGGTGAGCGCCCTGCAGAGTCAGAAGCTTCTACAGGAGTATAAAGATGCGCTGGTCAATGAGCACCATCAGGCGCGCAACAAGCAGGTCGGCATGGTGGCCAACGACTTCGAGCACGATCCCGACTGTATCGTGCAGGTGCTCTATAAAGCCTCTGATATCCTCTCAGGCGATGCCTACAGCCTGCACCGCACCCCGGCCAATGGCGCGTTTATCTACCTCATCGACGGCATGGGACACGGGCTGCTGCCCTCCTATACCGCCTTTGCGGTCTCCTCCACCGTCAAGCAGAGCGTTTCGCAGGGGGATGACTTCGCAACCATGCTGGAGAGGGTGTGCCAGACGCTACGAAACACCTTAGGCGAAGAGGAGCAGCTCTCCTACTCCTTTTTTCATATTCCGCCCGACTATCAGAGCATCGAATACGCCATCGGCGGGATGTATCCGGCCTATGTGGGCTATAGCGGTGGCAGCCTCGCACTCAGTGCCAACAACCCGCCCTTTATGACCTTTATGCCCACCATCACCCCTGCCACCCACGCCACGCCGGGGCTTAAGAAGATGCTGGTCTATACCGACGGACTGGTGGAGGATAGCCATCTGGCCCTCAGCGCGCAGGAGGTGGCCGCCCTGCTGGAGGGGGACACCTTCTCGCAGGTGAGCGAGCGGATAAAAGAGGCGGATGTGGAGGATGACACCACGGTGCTCTACTTCGAGCGCACCTCCTAGCTCGAGCGCGGCGAGGGGGTCATCTCGCGGGTCTGAAAAAAGCCCACAATCTGCGTCAGGTTCTCCGACTCGCTTAGAAGGCGACTGGCCATCTGGCTCAGCCCTTCGCCCGATTGCCGCGTCTGCTCGATCGTCTGGCCCTGGCGACTCACCGCACCGGTGATGGTGTGGGTTTTGGCCACGACGGTTCGCATCGCCTCCTCGATCCGCTCTAATGCACCGGTCGCTTCGGTCGCCTTATCGCTCACCGCCACGGTCTGATCCCGCCCGCTGACGGTCTGCTGGCGCGCCTGGGCCGACTGCTGACCGATCTCTTTAGAGAGCACATCGATCTCACGCGCGGCGCGCAGCGCATCTTCGGCCAGCTCACGCACCTTATCGGCCACCACCGCAAACCCGCGCCCGTGCTCTCCGGCGCGAGCCGCCTCGATCGCAGCGTTGAGAGCGAGTAGATTGGTCTGGTCCGCCACCTCTTCGATATTGTCCACAAACCCGCCAATCCCCTGGGCGCTGCTATCGAGCCGCTCCATGAGGCTCGCGAGCGCATGAAGTGACTCCGCGACGCTGCCCATGCTCTCGATCGCCTCTTTGATGTGGCCACCGCTGGCGAGCGTCTCCTCCTGCATGCGCGTAGAGAGGCGGCTCGCTTCGGTGATGGAGGCGATCACCTCCTCCATGCTGGTGGCCAGCTCGTTTCCAGCTGAGACCAGCTCATCACTCGAGAGCCCCAGCGCACGGGCGGACTCATCGATCAGAAGCGAAGCGGATTTGGTCTTTCGCACCACATCCGAGAGGCTCAGCTGCAGATGGGCGACGGCATTGCCCAAGATATCGCTCTGGCCTCTGGCCTGCACTGTGACCGTGAGGTTACCCCCAGCCATCTGCTCCAGCGTGCGGGCTTTGGCCTCCAGATCGTCTAAAAGCTCATTAAAGGCGGTGGCCACAAACCCCATCTCGGTGCCGTGTTCGACCTCCACGCGGCGAGTGAGATCGCCCTGTTCGACGATGGCACCGATGGTTTTGATGGTGTCCACCCAGCTCATCCGCGCGCCGTGTTCGCTCACATTAAGCCCCATCTCCTCATCCTCGGCACTCACCCGCAGCGCTTTAAACTGCCGCAGCACCCAAAAGAGGATCAGGCCGGTGCCAAAAGCCCAGCCAAAGACCGCCACCACACCGATGAGCTGAACCACAAACTGATCGGCCACACTCTCTAAGGGCAGCGTCTCTAAGGGCGCAATAAAGCTCAGTGCCAGCGTCCCCCACACTCCGGCAAAGCCGTGGGCGGGAATCGCCCCCACCGGATCGTCGAGTTTGAGGATGTAGGCGAGCAGATACTCAGCGGCGTAAAAGACCGCGCCGGAACTCAGGCCGATGAGAATCGCGCCGCCGGGGGTGAGGATATCAGCACTGGCGGTCACCCCCACCAGACCGGCGAGGATGCCGTTGAGCATCTTCTCCACCAGTGGACGCCTCTCGATCGCTACTGAGATCCCAAAACAGGCCAGACCGCCAAAGGCGGCGGCAAGCATGGTGTTCATAATCACCGTGGGCACCGTATCATCGGCGGTGAGGGTACTACCGCCATTAAAGCCAAACCAGCCAAACCAGAGGATAAAGATCCCCACCGCCGCGATGGCCAGATTGTGCGGCGGGATCTCGCGGGGCTTGCCCTCCACAAAGCGGCCCAGACGGGGGCCTAGCAGGATAATCCCCGCTAGACCGACCCACGCGCCCACCGAGTGCACCACCGTGCTACCGGCGAAATCGACAAACCCCATCGCCGCGAGCCACCCCTCCTCTTCACCGGCGATCGCCCCCCAGATCCAGTGGCCACTCACCGGGTAGATGATCGCCACCGTGACCAACGCCATCACGATGTAGCCCTTAAACTGCATCCGCTCGGCCACCGCCCCGGAGACGATGGTCGCCGCCGTACCGGCAAAGACCGCCTGAAAGACAAAAAAGGCGTAGTTGTAGGCATCGTCATCGCTGAGCATAAAGTGGCTGGTGCCAAAAAGCCCGCCATTGCTGATGCCAAACATAACACCAAAGCCCACCAGCCAGAAAACCGCGATCGATACGGTCATATCGCCGATGTTTTTGATGGCGACATTGATGGTGTTTTTCGCCCGCACCATCCCGGTCTCAAGCAGCGTAAAGCCCGCCTGCATAAAAAAGACCAGCACGGTCGCAATCAAGATCCAGAGCAGATCCAGATTCTCCTGCATAATCACCGCACCCGGTGCCGCCCACACACTACAGGCGATCAACGCCCAAAAAAATCCAATCCGCATCCTTGCCTCCCGATCGTGGTTTCACTCCCCTATCCTGCGATCATCTGCAAAAAGCAGTCAATACTATGATTAAAATTTAACCAATTTAACCGATCGCATTTGGAAACCAAAGGGTGTTACAATCCAGCGCACAAAGGATGGCGATGGAGTTTAAAGCGGTCGATCTCTACCTTAAGGAGCTCGCCCAGGGGCACAAGCCCTCTAAAGGCGTGGATGATGCCGATGTGGCGGACTACCTCGAACAGGTCAAACAGGCCGATGAGAGGAAGTTTCTAGGCTATCTTAAAACCCTCCCGCCGCCCCTGCGGGCCCAGACGGTGATCGAGCTGCCCACCACCTTTCAGGTCGATCTTCTCTCGCAGATGGCGCCCCAAGAGCTCGCCGAGCTGATCGATGCGCTCGAGAGCGATGACGCGACCGACTTTGCCAAACTGATCGGGCGGGTGGATGAGGCGCTTTTGGCGTCGGTCCTAAAGAGGGTTAGCAGCGCACACCAGGCGCAGCTTCAGACCCTAATCGCCTACCGGGAGGATGAGGCGGGCGCCATGATGCAGACCGAGCTCTTTCGTGTTTGCGAGGATGAGACGCTGGCTGAGGCCCTGCCCCGTCTGCAGACGCTGAAAAAACGGCCCGGTATCGGACGGATTCACTTCGCGTTTGTAACCGATCGGGCGGGCAAGCTGCTGCGTGTGCTGGGGCTTGATGATCTGATTTTAGAGGATCGTAGCAAGCGTTTTAATGAGATCCCAAACGGCACCCATCCGCTCTATAGCGTACAGCCCCATGAGCCGATCCAAAGAGCGGCGGACATTGTCCAGAAGTACGATCTGACGGTTCTAGCGGTGGTGGATAGTCAGGGGCGACTACTCGGGCGCATCACCCACGACGATGTGGTGGACTGGGTACAGAAGAAAGCGACCGAGCAGATGTATAAGCTCGCCCATATCGCTCCTGGCGAAGAACTGCACGCCCCTGCAGCCGATACCGCCCGTAGCCGCACCACCTGGCTGGGGGTGAATCTCATCGGTATCACCGTTGTCTCGATTGTGATTGGCCTCTTTGAGGAGGTGCTCAGCGCCATTGTGGCGATCGCGATTTTAATGCCGATCGTGGCCAATATGGCCGGGTCGGCCTCGGTTCAGACCATCACCGTGGCGATTCGGCAGATGGCGCTGGGTGAGCTGCGCTATGAGACCCTCTGGCCCTTTATCCGCCGCGAGATTCTCATCTCGGTGGGCAACGGTGTGGTGTTTGGCATACTTGTCGGCCTCATCTCGCAGTGGCGCTTTGGGGATCTGGAGGTCTCGGTGGTGATCGCTCTGGCGATGTTTGCCAGCCTGCTCTTTGCCGGTGCGATCGGCGCACTGGTGCCCATCTGGTTTCGCAAAATGGGTTTTGACCCCGCCATCACCTCTTCGGTGCTGATTGTCACCTTTATGGATGTGCTGGGTTTTGCCTTTTTCCTCGGGCTTGCGACCCTCTGGCTACTTTAAGCCAGGCTCCATTACTATATCGAGATATTTAGATATA
>PWVP01000013.1 GCA_003561815.1 Campylobacterota bacterium
AGGATCGCTTCGCGGGCGTTGTTGAGCACGCTTGAGAGGGTCTGGTTGAAGGCGCCACGGTACCCCTCGACCACCATCTGCTCCTGGGGTGCCTCGGGGGTAAAGTCGATGGCGATGGCGTGCTCTTTTAAGATCCCCTCGCCGATGGTGAGCGCCTCCTGAGCGCTCTGGTGGAGATTGAACGCTTGCCATCTGTCGCTGGAGGGGAAGAAGTGGATAAAGTTGTTGATCGTCTGGCTGAGCCGCTCCAGAGTCGCCATCGTCTCGCGGCTGGTGCGCGCCAGGTAGGCGCTATCGAGCTCACCGTGCTCGTGCGCCTCTTCTAGCTCCTGCACCGCCAGTGCGATACAGGTGAGCGGCTGACGCCAGTGGTGTGCAATCAGGCGCAGTGTCTCGCCCAGAGCCAGCAGTCGAGCCTGCTCGATAATCATCTGCTCGCTCTGCCGCTCGCGCTCGATACCGGCGCTGACCCGATCGTTGAGCTCCCGGTTGAGCTCCTCAAGAGCGCGGTGGGCGGCTTGGCTCTTTTTAAGTGCTGCCTGCAGCGATTGGCTCAGGCGCTGGGTCAGATAGTAGATGAGCCCCGCAGAGAGGGAGACAAACGCCCACCCCTTAAGGGTTTGCCAGTAGGTGATGTTCTCAACGCCGATGGCCACCAAAAAGCGATCGGAGTAGAAGATCCAAAGCACCGAGAGAAAGAGGTAGATGAGTGCAATGTGAAGCGGTGAGAGCCAGATTCCATTACCCCGTCTCTTTTTAGTTTTGTCGGCGAGCACAGAACCCCTTTAGGTGCAGTTGTAAACATTGTAGCGTAAAGTAAACGGTTTTGGGCTACAATCCGAGCATGAAAAAGATCTACATCGCCAGCGATCATGCTGGATTTGAGATGAAAGAGGCGGTTCGTGCCTACCTCAGCAGTAAGGCGTGCGAGGTGGTCGATATGGGTCCGGCCGATGCCAGCCGGGTGGATTACCCCGACTATGCGCGCAAGGTGGCCGAAGCGGTTGCGACCGATCCAGCAGCCAGCGGGGTGCTCATCTGTGGCACCGGCATCGGGATCAGTATGGCGGCTAACCGCTTTAAGGGGGTGCGCGCCGCGCTGTGTCACGATGCCTACACCGCCGCGATGGCCAGAGGCCACAATGATGCCAATGTGCTCTGCTTCGGCGCCCGCGTGGTGGGTCTGGGCGTGGCCGAGTCGATGATTGATGCGTGGCTTGAGAGCGCCTTTGAGGGGGGTCGCCACGCCGATCGGGTCGCTAAAATAGAGGCGTGCGGTGTTTTTCTTTAGTTGGCTCTTTCTCACCTTCGTGCTAGTGGTGGTCGGTTTTCTCTTTTTCAAGGTCTTTTACTACAAGAACCTGATGGAGAAAGAGCGCCGCAGCAACGGGATCTTAAAAGACACCCTGCGCGAAGCGGAGGTGCTCATCCGCAAATACCAGCTGCAGCTGCAACGCAGCCTGGGTAACACCGACATCCTCAACGAAGAGATGAACCGCCTTCGCAACGATGTGAAAGCCTTTAAGGCCCGCAACGCCCAGTACCGTATCGAAAATGAGCGTATCCGCCACAAGATCAAAGATCTCGAAAGCAAGATCGAAGCACTACTCTAACTCTCTTAAGGAGCCTGCCGTGTCGCTCAAGCCCGAGGATAAAAACTACCTGCTCTCCGTGATCCGCGATGTGCACGATTTCCCCAAACAGGGGATTGTCTTTAAAGATATCACCACCCTGCTCAACAACCCCCAGGCCGCTAAATTTCTGATGCACCACTTAATCGATCGCTACAAGCCGATGGCGATCGACTTTATCGCCGGCGCGGAGAGTCGCGGCTTTCTCTTCGGTGCACCACTGGCCCACGCACTCGGCGTCGGTTTCGTGCCGATTCGCAAACCGGGCAAGCTCCCCTTTACCACCGTAAGCGAAAAGTACGCGCTTGAATACGGCTTTGACGAGGTGGAGATCCATATCGACGCCTTTCGGGCTAAAGAGAAGCCTCGCGTGCTCTTTATCGACGATCTCATCGCCACCGGCGGCACCGCCGAAGCCTCCATCAAACTGATCGAACAGGTGGGCGCCAAATGCGTCGAAGCGTGCTTTGTGATCGAGCTGGGCTTTTTAGAGGGCCGCGAAAAGATCGAAAAATACACGGAGTGCTATAGCGTTCTGCAGGTGGAGTAGCGGACATCCCAGGGGGGTTAGGGACCCCATCTGTTTTCGCTGAATATCCCCAGCACTTCGATCCTCTCTTTTTCTTGATTGATGCGATAAGGGATGACATAACCCCTAAAGATTAGATCGCGAACCTGCGGGTCATCGGATTTGTGTGATTGGCGACACCGATAGGGAAAGAGCGGCAGGGTTTGAAGCTTTAGCTCCAGATCGTCTTGGAAGCGGAGCGCTGCATCGAGATTGTCTTCGGCGATAAAGAGTAGGATTTTGCTCAGCTCATCCAGAAAACGCGCTGTTTCTCTGACTGGCATAGCGTCTCTTGAGCTCTTGACGAACCCTGTCCATCCCCTCTTTTAGGGGAGTCATCATCTCTTCGCCTGAGTCGATCCGGCGGATGCGCTCTGCTAGCTCCTGTGCGATCGGATCGGTTTTGATGGTAATTTTGTTCTTAGGGTAGTGGGCGATAAACGCTCTTAAATCCTCAAGCGCTTCGGGCTCCACTTCGAGCACAACTGTTTGCATTTCAGTTCACCTCCTGTTGGCTGATTATACCACATCAAATCCGGCCGCTTTTTCCCGCGATCGCCAGCGCAAGGTGGCGCAACGCCTTGAGTGTCGGATAGATCAGACGCAGCAGCCACGGGCGCAAAAAGATTCGGCGAAAGCGGCCAGGCTGCAGGGCGCGCTCTAGTGCATCGATCGCTTCGGCACCGTGGTAGGTTTGCCCCTCTAAAAGCAGAATCACTCCTTTGTCGATGTCGATACCTTTTGCCCTAAAGGCCGCGATCGCCTCGGGGGCTTCGCGGGCGTTGACGAGGTTTAGGTCGATCGATTCGCGCAGGCGGACATAGTCGGCATAACGCGCACAAAAGGGGCATTCGCCGTCGTAGTAGAGGGTGTTGGTGCTCATCATGAAACTCTATCCGATCAACGCTTTGCAAGCCGCGCGGCGGTAAGCTAACCCTTTTAAAAGGCGTGTAGTAATGTATATTCCCAAAACCGGATCCCTCGACCCCGATAATCGGGGCCACTTTGGCCTCTTTGGCGGGCGTTTTGTCCCTGAAACGCTGATGCCGCTGCTCATCGAACTCGAAGCGCTCTATCGGCAGGTGCGCACCGATGCGGCCTTTTGGGGTGAGGCGCATAAACTTTTGAGCGATTATGTGGGTCGTCCTTCGCCGCTTTATCATGCCGCTTCGATCAGCGCGGAGCTGGGCGCTGAGATCTACCTCAAACGCGAGGATCTCAACCACACCGGCGCACATAAGGTGAACAACACTGTTTTACAAGGGCTGCTGGCCAAACGGATGGGCAAAACCAAAGTGATCGCCGAAACCGGCGCGGGGCAGCACGGGGTGGCTACAGCCACGGTGGCGGCTTTGCTGAATCTGGAGTGTGAGATCTTTATGGGGGAAAAGGATGTCGAGCGGCAGGCGCTTAATGTCTTTCGTATGAAGCTGCTCGGCGCCAAAGTTCATCCGGTTAAAAGCGGCTCACGCACCCTCAAAGACGCAATGAACGAGGCGATCCGCCACTGGGTAACCCACGCGCGCGATACCTTCTATATCATCGGCACCGTCGCCGGGCCGCACCCGTACCCGATGATGGTGCGGGATTTTCAGGCGATTATCGGTTACGAAGCGCGCGCGCAGATGCTCGAAAAGACGGGCAAGTTGCCGGACTATGCTATCGCCTGTATCGGGGGCGGTAGCAACGCAATCGGCCTGTTTCACCACTTTTTAGAAGATGAGAGTGTCCAGTGTATCGGTATCGAAGCGGGTGGTCTGGGGCTGGATAGCGGCAAACATGGTGCCAGCCTGGAGAAGGGCAGCCCCGGTGTACTGCACGGGCAGATGAGTTATCTGTTGCAAGATAGTGAGGGGCAGATTTTGGAGGCCCACTCCATCTCGGCCGGACTGGATTATCCTGGTATCGGGCCGGAACACGCCGCGCACAAAGACTCAGGCCGTGTGAAATATGACCATGTGACCGATGCCGAGGCGCTGGAGGCTTTCGTGTGGCTTAGTCAGGCCGAGGGGATTATCCCCGCCTTTGAATCCGCCCATGCGATCGCGTATCTGAAAAAGATGCCGGATATTGCCGGTAAGCGCGTACTGGTCAACCTCTCGGGCCGTGGAGATAAAGATATGATGCAGGCGCGAGAGCTTTTGAGCTTTGATTAATCTCGCCATCGTCGGGTGCGGACGGGTGACCCGTATCGCCCATCTGGACGCACTGGCGAAGCTGGCCGATCGCTACCGGATTTCGGCGGTGTGCGATATCAACCCCGAAGCGCTGGCCGCCACAGTGGAAAAAACCGGCGCGAAAGGCTACGGCGACTACGAGAGTCTGCTTGCTAACGAACAGCCCGATCTGCTGGTGCTCAATGTCGCCAACGGTCTGCACGCCCCGCTGGCCCATCAGGCGATCGAAGCGGGGCTAAAAGCGATCGCCATCGAAAAGCCCCTGGCGATGAGCCTAAAAGAGGCCGATAGGCTGATCGAAGCGGCCGATCGGGCCGGAGCGAAGCTCTTTACCATCCTCCAAAACCGCTACAACCCGCCCGTCAGGCGGCTCAAAGCGGCGATCGATGCCGGACGGATGGGGCGGCTTTTGAGTGTGCAGATGAATCTCTTTTGGCACCGCGAGAGAAGCTACTACGAAGGGGCGCTCAGCTGGCATGCCGACGCTAAAATGGCCGGCGGCGTGATGACCAACCAGGCGGTTCACTACCTCGATCTGCTGCTCTACCTATCGGGCCAGCGGCCGCTGGAGGCGTATGCGCAGGTTGGCCACCGCTTCAAGCTGGCGGTGGAGGATTACGGTGCGGGGGTGATCGCCTTTGATCGGGGCCTAATCGCCGCCTTTAACCTCTCCAATCACGCCCCCGGCTTCGATCGGGAGGGCTCCATGACGCTCATTGGCGAAAAGGCGATGGTCAAAATCGGCGGCAAAGCGCTCAACCGCATCGATCTGTGGGCTTTTGAAGCGTCGCTGCCAGAGGATGAGACCGCCCTGGAGCCCTCCAAAGAGCCACCGACGGTGTACGGCTATGGCCACTTCGATTTCTACCGCGCGGTGGCTGACTGTCTACAAAACGGCCAGTGTGCTGAGGCGATCAGCGGGCGCGAGGGGCGACGATCAGTTGCGCTTTTATCGGCGCTGCGGGCTAGCATCCTGACACACAAACCCCAGCCGGTGGTGCACTTGGACTAGAAGTTGCTTTCAGGAGCGGTAAACCGATCTGGGATTTGTCGATGAGAGCACCTTTTTTACTCGCCACACTTCTTCTATTAAGCAGCTACAGCACCCTCCTGGCCGACTCGCGGATGATCTCGCAGCGTGACTTTGTGGAGTTTTATATCTCCACCCACCTCAAAGAGCAGCTTAAAGCGGAGCTAACCGAGGCGCTAGGGCTCAATATCGAACAGGCCAAAGAGCAGCTTTTAGCGCAGATTCAAGAGGAGAGCGAGCGCCACCGCCGCCTCTATATCACGCAGGTTGAGGAGTTTGATCAGCAGCTTAGAAGCCTCAGCGAGGAGGTGGAGTTTTTGCGCGAGCTGGTGGTGGATGCCAACTACCAGCGTAACACCAACGAAGATGTGATCGCACAGCTGCAGCGCAAAACCCGCGCTCTAGAAGAGCAGCTCAAATCACTTCGCCAGATGGTGGATGAGGAGCAGGAGCAGACCCCTGCGATGCCCCACGGCGGTCAGGAGCTTTAGCGTTTTAGCAGCAGCGTGTTGCACCGCTCCAGCTTATCGGCCAGCCCTGAGGAGATGTTGATATAAAGCTGCAAAAAGATAAAGGTGGTCTCCTCACTCAGCGCATCCTCATCGATCTCAAAGCCGATCGCGGTGGTCTTATCCACCGCTGAGATGGCGGTGGCGCTGCGGGGGCGGTGGGTGACAAACGCCATCTCGCCCACGATGTTGCCCGGATCGATCTTGCCGACGGTTGTGGTAGTGCGCCGCCGGGCGGTGGTGTCGGTCGAGGCTTTGACCTCCAGCCGCCCGCTTAGCAGAAAGTACATCTCCTGATTGAGATCGCCTTGGCTAAAGAGCAGCTCCCCGGGCCCAAAGCGCAAAAAGCGCACATTTTTGACAATCTTAAGCACCTCGGCTGCGGTCAGCCCCTCAAAGAGGTAGATGCGCGGTGCAATCTCCATAAGCTTCTGCTGCGCTGGAGTGATCCCTGGAGCCGGTGCCTGGGCGGGGGTGGCACTCTCAGAGGGTGCAGCGGCTTCTGGCGGGGCGGCCGCCTCCTGTGGTGCGGCAGACTCGCCCTGATCAGTTGGCGCCTGGGGGGATTGCCCCTCTTTAGCACGGCTGTTGGCCATCGCTTCGTGTAGCTGCTTAACCTCATAGGGGGAGTAGTCGGTGTGTTTAAACATTACTCGAGCACCTTTAGCACCTCGCGCAGGTAGTTGTGCCAGTCGGAGGTGCCTGACTTATTGATGTCGATGTTGCGCATGTAGTACTGGATAAAGGTGCGCGTGCTGAAATCCCCCTCGATTCGCGCCTGATGGAAAAACTTCCGCACCGAAGCGGACTGGGCCGCCTTCTCCCAGAGCAGCTTGTCGTAGTAGTAGCTTTTGGTGTTGAGAATCTCCTCAAGCCCCTCTTTGAGGTTGGTGACATACTCCTCGTACTGGCTTAGAAACTCAGCGCTCATGGCGGTTTCGAGCTCTTTGAGCTGTTGAGCGATCACCACCAGCTTCTCTTTGGCCTTGACGAAGTTGTGGGTCGCATCGACATTGCGGCGGCGCACCTGCTTCAGGTAGGCCAGCTCCTCATCGTTTTTGGGGGTGGGCAGAGCGGCCAGCTCCCGATCGGTCTGTCCGGCGATAGCGGAAAAGCGCTTTTTCTGCCCCTCGGTCAGGGTCACTTCGTTCTGTAGCTGGGCGTACTCCGGGACGGTGGGCAGGAAGTCGCGCACATAGATGAGCTTGGCCATTTTGGTTTTTTTGATGAAGTCGGCGTAGTACTCATAGATCCGCTGGATATCCTGATAGAGCTTGGCCACCAGTCCCGAGACGAGGTTCTGATCGAGGTTTTTAAGCTGGTTGGTGGCGGTGACCAGAAAGCGGCGCATCTTCAGGTAGTCGATTTGGGGCGCCTCAAACTGATTCTCATATAAAAAGTCCAGCTCCTGTTGGGCGGCGACAAGCTCTTGTTCAAAAAACTTATCTAAAAAGCCGGTAACAAGCGGTGGAATCTCCTCAGGTTTCAATCAGTGCCCCATATCCTAAAATGATCATCTACAAGAGTCGTTGATAAGAGAAATCATTGTATCTCAAAGCCCCTTTTGACTACAATACCGGCCACCAACGGACCCTGTCCGAAACCGCCCAAAAGGTTGTGTTTGAAGCCCCTCTTAGTCGAAATCGGTACCGAAGAGCTCCCCGGCATTCCGCTGATCAAGGAGCTGCCCTCTATCCAGCAGAAGTGGCAGAAGGTGTGTCAGGCTTACCGTCTGGAACTGGATGTTACCTTTGAGTACACCCCCCGCCGTCTGGTGTTCTGGCATCCGCGCTGCCCTGAAAAGCAGCCCGATAGCACCGAGGCGCTCTATGGCCCCCCTGAGAGTGCCGCCTTTAAAGAGGGCGAGCCGACGGCGGCGGCGCTGGGGTTTGCGAAAAAGTGCGGCACAGAGGTTGAGAAGCTCGGCCGTGCAGAGCAAAAGGGGCGTCGCGTGCTCTTCTATGAGCACACCATCACCGGCCAGCCGCTCGAAGCGTTTTTAGGCGATCTGATCACCGATTTTCTGAAGAGTCTTAACTTCGGCAAGACGATGCGCTGGGGGGAGCGGAGCGATCACTTTATCCGTCCGGTTCGCTGGCTTCTGGCGCTACACGGTCAGAGCCCTGTGGCGTGCGAGGTGTTTGGTGTCAAATCGGGGCGTGAGACTTATGCCCATAGGGTTCATAGCTACGATCCCCAGTCGGTGCCCACTGCAGAGCACTATGCTGATTTTCTGCTTAAGCGCGGCGTGGTGCTCAGCAGTGCGCGCCGTCAGGAGAGCATTCTGGAGGATTTTAAGGCGATCGAGCAGGAAAACCCCGGCTTTGAGATCGAGATCGATCGCCAGCTGCTCGATGAGGTGGTGGCCATCACCGAGCACCCCACGGCGCTTCTGGGTAGCTTCGATAAGCGGTTTTTGGAGCTACCCGATGAGGTGATTATCACCAGCATGAAGAGCCATCAGCGCTACTTTCCGGTCTTTAAGGCGGGCCGCTTGAGCCATCACTTCGTCGTGGTCTCCAATGCCTTGAGCGATGACTTCTCGGCGGTGATTGCGGGCAATGAGAAGGTGCTGCGTCCACGCCTGGCCGATGCGCTCTTTTTTTGGCAAAACGATCGCGCCAGAGGCCTTGTGAGTGACGGCTTAGCCGATGTGCTCTATGTCAAAGGGCTGGGCACCATGCTTGAGAAGGTTCAGCGCGAAGAGGCGATTGCCGATCGGCTGCTGAAGTTTTATGGCATCGACGATGCGCACCTGCCCCGTGCCGCGGCACTCTCCAAAGCGGATCTGGATACCCAGATGGTTTATGAGTTTACGG
>PWVP01000206.1 GCA_003561815.1 Campylobacterota bacterium
CAGCGCTGTAAATCCCAGTGGGGACTCTTCGATCACCCAGAGGCGCACACGCTGATCGGGTTTAAACCCTTTGGGGGTTTTCTGGATAAAGCGCTCCAGCCGCGTCGAGCCGATCACCCGATTGGTCGCCTCATCGAGCCGCACATAGACCACCGCCTTCTGCCCCACCTTTAGGCGCGGCTTCTGTTCACGGTGGGGGATAAAGAGATCCTTAGGCAGCCCCCAATCGGCAAACGCACCAAAGCGGGTCACGGAGACAATCTCCATCACGGCAAACTCCCCCACCGCCGCCTTGGGCGCTAAGGTGGTCACGATCGGCCGATCCTCAGAGTCGTTATAGAGAAAAACCCGCAGCTGGTCACCTATCTCGCACCCCTCGGGTACATACCGGTTGGGCAACAAAAACTCCTCGCCCGTTTCGCTGGCCAGGTAGAGGCCAAACGCCTCGCGACGCGCCACACGCAGTGTGTGGTAGCGGCCCATCGCTATCATATCGCTCCTTTTTCAAGTGCGGCGCGCAGCCGCAGAAGGTAGTTTCCCCGGCTAATGGAGATCGCCCCCAGCCGCGCTAGATGCTCTGAGGGCACCTGGCAGTCGATAAACGCCCCGCCTGTGGCCTGCATCTGCTCACAAAGAGCCGCCAACGCCACCTTCGAAGCATCCCGCCGACGGGCAAACATCGACTCCCCGAAAAAGACAGGCCCCAGTCTCAAACCATACAGCCCGCCCACCAGCTCGCCTTCGTAATAGCACTCCACGCTATGGGCGACCCCCTGGCAGTAGAGCTGGGTGTAGGCGGTGATAAAATCCCCATCAATCCAGGTGCCGCTCTCACCGGGGCGCGGCTGGGCACAACCGCGCATCACCCCCTCGAAGTCTCGATCCAGGCAGAGCTCAAAGCCGCCATTTCGGATGCTTTTAGAGAGGCTTTTAGAGATCTTGAGCGCCCCGGGCTCTAGAATCATGCGGGGGTTGGGGCTAAACCAGTAGGGGATGCCATCCTCGACAAACCAGGGAAAGAGTCCGGCCCGATAGGCGGTCACAATCCGCTCTGGCGTGAGATCGCCGCCTAAACAGATCAGATCGTCATAGATCCGCCCATCGAGCAGATCGGGAAAGGCGATGCTCCGGCCCAGCAGGTAGACCGGGGGGAACTCCCGGATAACAATCACTTGGCGTGGTAGCTAAAGCTCAGGGTGTCCTCTTTTAGCCCCACGCGCACGCGGCCCCCCTTAGCGAGCTTCCCAAAGAGCATCTCATCGGCAATGGCGTCTTTGATCTTCTCCTGAATCAAAAGCCCAAGGGGGCGCGCCCCCATCTTGCTATCGTAGCCGTGCTCGGCCAGCCACGCTTTAGCCTCTTTACTAAGCGCAATCTGCACCTGCCGCTCAGCGAGCTGATCGCCTAGCTCCTGGATAAACTTATCCACCACATGGATCATGCTCTCACGGCTCAGCGGCGCAAAGGGGACAATCGCATCGAGCCGGTTGCGAAACTCCGGTGCAAAAAAGCGCTCGATCGCCCCATGGGAGGGGTTGACCGCCTGATTGGCAAAGCCCATCACCCCCGCCTCCTGCGCACCGAGATTGCTGGTCATAATGATCACCACATGGCGAAAATCCGCCTTCGCGCCGTTGTTATCCGTCAAAGTGGCGCTATCCATCACCTGCAAAAGCACATTGAGCAGATCCGGATGCGCCTTTTCGATCTCATCGAGCAGCAGGACCGCATGGGGGTGCTTGCGAACCGTCTCGGTCAATAGCCCCCCCTGCTCATACCCCACATAGCCCGGCGGGGCACCCACCAGGCGGCTCACGGCGTGCTTCTCCATATACTCACTCATATCAAACCGCTCAAAGTGCACACCCAGCAGACGGGAGAGCTGCCGGGCCACTTCGGTTTTGCCCACGCCGGTCGGGCCGGTGAAGAGGAAGCTCCCCATAGGGTGGGTCGGATGCGAAAGCCCCGCATAGGCGCGCTTGATCGATTTGGCCACCAGCCTTAGCGCCTCATCCTGACCGAAGATCACATGCTTAAGATCAAGCTCGAGCGACTGCATCTTGGCCCGCTCATCGTGGCTGGCCGCCTTGATCGGCACCCCGGCAATCCGGCTCACAATCCGCTCCACATCGGCCACCGTCACGCTTTTGCGCTTTTTGGAGTGGGGGAGCAGGTGAAACGAAGCGCCCACCTCATCGATCACATCGATCGCCTTATCCGGCAAGAAGCGATCGTTGATGTGGCGCGCTGAGAGCTCAACCGCCGCCTGCAGGGCGCTCTCGTGGTACTTCACCCGGTGGTGCTCTTCATATTTGTCCTTGAGCCCTTTGAGGATCAGAAAGCTCTCCTCCACGCTCGGTTCGCTCACCTCGATCTTTTGAAAACGGCGGCTTAGGGCGCGATCTTTTTCGAAGTGGTTGCGATACTCGGCGTGGGTGGTCGCGCCGATACAGCGCA
Source organism: Campylobacterota bacterium (assembly GCA_003561815.1). Taxonomy (GTDB): domain Bacteria; phylum Campylobacterota; class Campylobacteria; order Campylobacterales; family SZUA-545; genus CSSED11-302. Next base: position 2,458 of record PWVP01000206.1, read on the forward strand.
GCTTGCCCGAAGCGAGTGCGGGCTTGAGGATGTTGCTCGCATCCATCGAGCCACCCCCGCTGGCCCCCGCCCCCACCAGGGTGTGGATCTCATCGATAAACAAGATCGCCTCAGGCTTCTCATCCAGCTCGGTCATAATCCCTTTAAGCCGCTTCTCAAAATCCCCGCGGTACTTGGTACCGGCAATCAGCGCCCCCATATCCAGCGCATAGATGGGCGAATCGATCAGCACATCGGGGACACGCTCCTGGGCGATTCTCAGGGCCAGCCCCTCGGCGATGGCGGTCTTGCCCACACCGGGATCGCCCACGAGGATCGGGTTGTTCTTTTTACGGCGGCAGAGCACCTGCGCTGTGCGCTCCAGCTCCACGGCCCGACCGATAATCGGATCGATGCGCCCCTTGGCCGCCTCGGCCACCAGCTCGGTGGTAAACTGCTCCAGATAGGTTTTGGGCTTCTCCTCTTTTTGGGGCTCTGCGCTCTCACCGCTTGGGCGATCGCCGGTGGGCACCTCCAGCTCGTGGCTGATCACCTCCAGCACACTCAAACGCTCAATCCCCTGCTTGCGCATCAGATAGACCCCGTAGCTGCCCTCCTCCTCAAAGACCGCTGCGAGCAGATCCCCCTGATCGGCTTGGGCTTTGCCCGCACTCTGGACATGGATCAGCATCGACTGCATCACCCGCTGAAAAGCGAGCGTCTGCACCGGCTCACCCGCAAACCCCGGCGGCGCACTCTGCATCTCCTGGTTAAGATAGCCGTCAAGATCGAGCTTCAAACGCACCAGATCCGCCCCGCACGCTTTGAGAATCTGGCAGGCGGCCGCATCAAAGAGGGTGGCGTAGATCAGATGCTCCACAGTGATATACTCGTGGTGACGCCGCTTCACCTCACGGATCGCGCTGATTAACAGTTTGTTTAGTCCCTTGCTCAGCATCCTACGCCTCCTGTAGTGTACATTTAAGCGGAAAGCCGCTCGCCTTGGCCATGGCGTGCACCTGACTCACCTTCATCTCCGCCACCTCGTGGGAGTAGACGCCGCAGCGCCCCTGCCCTTCGTGGTGCACCTTATGGGTGATGGCCACCGCCTCATTCTCGTTCTTATGAAAGACCCGCCTGAGCACCTCGATCACAAACTCCCAGGTGGAGTAGTTATCGTTGTGTAAAATCACCACAAAGCGTCGTGGCGGCTGAAGCTCCACGACACTCTGGCTCTCTACCTCATGTTGATCCTGCATCGACACGCGACTTCCCCTTAACTCATAATCTGTACAATTGCATCACTCTAATAGTATAGCACAAAGGCGTGTTTTGGATAGCTTTATTTCAGCAGCTCTCTTTATCTCCCATGTTTTGTTGACGCTGGCGATGGGGTGGTACCTCATCACCAACCTCCAGTGGTACCACTACCGCTTTGAGCGGGTGCTCTTTCACCACACCCGGCCGCTGTGGCATGTGATCCACCTGCTGCTGCCCTTTGTGCTCTACCACATCACCGGACTCTTCTTCTGGATCTACTTCTACTTCGCCTATCTGCCCGCCCTTCTGTTGTGGCAGCGTAAGCTGGATAAGCGGCTGGTTCTAACCGGGCGGGTCAAGCGCTTTTTCGGTCTGCTGCTGCTGGCGGTCATCACCCAGAATCTGCTCTGCGTGCTCTATAGTGGCTGCGTGCAGTACGGCCTCTTTTTGCCACTGTTGCTAGCGGCGGTGATAAGCCACTTTTCAGAGAAGTGGCTGGCTGGACGGTTTAAGACCCAGGCACGGCGCAAGCTGGCCAAACGGGACAATCTCACCGTGATCGGCATCACCGCCAGCTATGGCAAAACCAGCCTCAAGCACTTCCTGCAGACACTCCTAAAGCCCCATTTCAACCTCTACGCCACCCCCGGCAATGTCAACACCGAACTGGGCATCGCCGCCGATATCAACAACCACCTGCCCGATGAGGCCAACCTCTACATCGTCGAAGCGGGTGCTCGAGAGCGGGGGGATATTCTCGCCATCGCGCAGCTTGCCCAGCCCCACTATGCGATCGTCGGCCGCGTCGGTCCACAGCATATCGAGTACTTTAAAACCGTCGAGAATATTCAGGCCACCAAGCGGGAGCTGCTCACCTCTTTGCGGCTCAAAAGAGGGATCGTTCACGAAAGCGCCGGGGTCAAGCCCAACAGCGAGGTAACAATCCTGAGCGATCAGCAGATTCGAAATGTGCAGGCAACGCTGGAGGGCACCTCTTGGGAGCTGGAGGTCGAGCCGGGGCGCTGGGTGGCGTTTAAAACCCCGGTTCTGGGCCGCTTTAACGCCCTTAATCTCTCTTTAGCCTTTCTGCTTGGACGGGAGCTGGGGGTTAAAGAGAGCGATCTTATCAGCGCGATCGCCACGCTCAAAAGCGTGCCCCACCGCCTCGAGCCCATCCAGGCGGGTCACAAGTTTATCCTCGATGATAGCTACAACGGCAACCTGGAGGGGATGCTTGCAGCGATCGAGCTGGCCAGCAGCTGGAACGGACGCAAGGTGATTGTCACCCCCGGTCTAGTCGAGAGCGACGAGCTGAGCAACATCAAGCTGGCCAAACGGATCAATGAGGTGTTTGATCTCGCACTCATCACCGGCGCGCTCAACGCTCAGGTTCTTAGCAGCCACATCGATCACGGACGGCGCAAACGGGTCTATGATAAGCGTATGCTCGAACGGATGCTCGAGCTGGAGACCCGAAACGGCGATCTGATCCTCTTTGCCAACGACGCGCCGAGCTTTATTTAGCGCCGCCTGGCCTCCATCATACGGGTCAGCTGGCGGTTGCGATCCTCTAAAGAGGCGATCTTGCCCAGCACCCCTTTGTGGTTCATAGTGAGCGTCTCGATCTGGCCTTGGAGTTTGAGGATCTGATCTTCGGCGTGGCGCAGATGGTCATCAGCCTGCTCCAGCGCCTTGATATAGCGGGCGGTCTGGGCTTTTTGGTGGACAAGGGCGCGGGTGAGCTCACGGATGGTGGCACTCTTCTCGGCCAGCTCCTTTTGGAGCACCCCCACCGTCTGAAGGTGCTGACGGTGCTGCTCAGATCGCATCCGAATCAAGCGGGCCTGCTTCTCGTGCTGCTGCACCTCCCGCTCGGTCACCTCATAATCGATACTCAAATACTCTGGATTGCCCTGGGCATCCTCCAGCGGCACGATCGTGCTCTCCACGAAGTAGATCTCCCCTGATTTGCGCCGGTTTTTAAAGACGCCGTGCCAGCTCTGATTGGAGCGCAGCTGCTCCATAATCGCCGCCGCCATCTCCTCACCATGGGGCTGGAGAATATCGTAGCGCTGACCGATCAGCTCCTCACGGCTGTAGCCGCTTATTTTGATGAAGTTGTCGTTGACATAGCGGATGTAGCCCGCCTCATCGGCCCGGGAGACCAGAGCGGTGCGATCCAGTGCGGCACGGTACTCCTCAAGAAGCTGCTGCGCCTCGGCCATCTCCCGGCGCAGTGAAACCACCTGCGCGATATCCTCTAAAACCGCCCGCAACATGGTGAGGTTGATCGGTTTGTGCAGATACTTTCGCGCACCCAGCTCGATCGCTTCGAGCAGATAGGACTCATCGTTAAAAGCCGAGAGAATCACCACCGGCAGATCCCCATAGCGCTCTCTAATCGCTCTTAGGAGCTCCAGGCCATCCATGCGGGGCATACGGATATCGGTGATCACCGCATCGATCGCCTCGCGCTCTAAAATCTCCAGCGCCTCCTGGCCATCCTCAGCTGTCACCACCCGCTCGACGCTGCGGCGTAGATTGTGGCTCATCGCCCCCACTATCTCCGGCTCATCATCCACACAGAGCACCGCCAGCTCCAGCTTTTGATCCATCGCCCGCCTCCTGCTTGATCTAAAAGAATTATAACACGACGCTAAAAAGGGCCGTCAGCTCTTCCACTCCACGCCGTACAGATCGGTGCGGCGCGACTGGAGATTGCGCACACTGCCGCGCACGCGCACCTCTTTTAGCCGATTCATATCGAGATCGGCCACCAGCAGCATCTCGGTATTGGGCGTCGCCTCCGCGGCGATCGCATCGTGGGGGAAGGCAAAATCCGAAGGGGTAAAGACCGCCGCCTGGGAGTACTGGATATCCATGTTCTCCACATTGGGCAGGTTGCCCATACTGCCGCTAATCGCCACATAACACTCGTTTTCGATCGCCCGCGCCTGCGCGCAGAGGCGCACCCGCAGATAGCCGTTTTTCGTATCGGTCCAGTAGGGCACGAAGAGGATATCCATCCCCTCATCGGCCAGCTTTCGCGCCAGCTCGGGAAACTCCACATCGTAGCAGACCAGAATCCCGATCCGCCCCGCATCGGTCTCGAAGATGCGCAGCTTCTCGCCGCCTTGAACCCCCCAGTAGCTGCTCTCATCGGGGGTGACATGGAGCTTGTGCTGGCTCTCCACCGTCCCATCGCGGCGGCAGAGGTAGCTGACATTGTAGAGCTTCTTGTGGTAGTAGACCGGCATACTCCCGGCGATGATGTTGATGTTGTACTCCACCGCCATGTCGGTGAGTTTGCTCACCAGCCGATCGGTAAAGCTCGCCAGATAGCGGATCGCCTCGGCCTCCTTCTCATCATCCTTGGGTGAGAGCGCCATCAGCGGGGCGTTAAAAAACTCCGGAAAGAGCACAAAATCGGCGTTATAACCCGAAACCGTATCCACAAAGTAGGCCATCTGCTCTAAAAGCTCCTCAAAGCTCTCCACCGTACGCATCCGCCACTGTACCACCCCGACCCGCACGGTCGATCGGGTGGGGGTCACCTCGATAGTGGGATCCTCATAGGCGATATTGATCCACTCTAAAAGCGTGGCGTACTCCCCCGATTCGCGATCGCCCTTAAGATAGCCGGTGATCACCCGGCGCACATGAAAGTCGTTGGCCAGCTGAAAGCTCAAAACCGGATCGTGGATCTCTTTGCGCTTGACCATCTCGATGTAGCGCTGCGGCGTCATTCGCTCACGGTACTTATGATACCCCGGCATCCGTCCGCCCGCAATCATCCGGCGCAGATTGAGCTGTTCGCAGATCGCCTTTCGCGCCTCATAGAGCCGCCGCCCCAACCTCAGACCCCGCCGGGCCGGATCGACCACCATCTCGATACCGTAGAGGGTATCGCCCTGCGGGTTGTGGTTTTTGATAAAGCCGCTATCGGTGATCTGATCGTAGCTGTGGTTATCGCCATACTCACTGTAGTTGACAATCAGGCTCATCGCCGCGGCCACCAGCTCCCCGTCATACTCGATACCGATCTGGCCCTCGGGAAACTGCTTTAGTTGGGAGAGAAACTGCGCTTTGGTCCAGCCGCCCCCGATGCCAGGATAGATGGGATCCATAATGCGCTTGATCGCTTTAAAATCTTCGCGCCGTAGGTGGCGCAGATCGAGTTTATGTTTGGAGAGTCGTTTTTTGGGGGACAAGAGGGGCTCCTTTAGGGTTAGGAGCCCCTATCATAGCGATTAGGGCTTTAAAGCGTGCGCTTAGACCCCTTTATCAAACTGGCGCCAGGTGCGCTGATCCCACGCTTTGAGCTCTTTGAGGCTCTTCATAAGATACTCAAAATCGCTGGGTAGAAGCGCCTGCTCGCCATCGCTGAGCGCCTCACTGGGGTTGGGGTGCACCTCGATAATCAGGCCATCGGCTCCAGCAGCCATGCCGGCATAAGCCACCGGCATCACATAGGAGCGAAGCCCCGTGGAGTGGGAGCTATCCACAATCACCGGCAGATGGCTCAGCTCCTGCAGATAGGGGATCAGTGCCACATCGAGGCAGTTTCGCATGGCGGTCTCGTAGCTGCGCACACCGCGAAGGCAGAGAATCACATCCTTTAGCCCCTCGCTCATCACATACTCAGCACTCATCAGGTGCTCTTTAGCCGTCGAGGCGATACCGTTTTTCAAAATCACCGGCTTGCTCTGTTTGCCCAGCTCTTTTAGGAGATTGAAGTTCTGCATGTTGCGGG
>PWVP01000024.1 GCA_003561815.1 Campylobacterota bacterium
GTAACCCTCTACTCTAAAACCGATCAAGACACCGTCCAGACAGAAACCCTAAAGGCCATCATCCAAGAGGTGCTGCACTCGTAGCGCCCTGTGACAAGCAGCCTCTCTTTGGTTTTTGCGCTTTACAATAGATCATATATGAGCTACAATCATAAAAATATCTTCATTAGGGATCGTATGTTAGACATTCAGTTGGACACGCCCCGCTCGATGATGGAAACGATCGCAACGCGCTTTCGCGATCGGCGGCTCTTTCTCGGCCTGACCCAGCAGGGGCTGGCCGATCGTAGTGGGGTGAGTCTGGGTACGCTCAAACGCTTTGAGCATAGCGGCCAGATCGCGCTGGAGTCGTTGCTAAAACTGGCGGCGATTTTAGAGTGCCTGGAGGATTTCCACGCCATCGCCCCGCCCGCAACCCCCGCCATCCGCTCGATCGACGATCTCATCACCGCCCCGAGAAAAAAACCCAGACGGGGACATAGGCGATGATCAAGAGCGCGATGAGTTTTTTATCTGCGCACAACCGCTAGTTTAAATAGCCACAAGCTCGATGTCTAGCATATGCTTTGACTGGAGCATTTTGAGGAACCTTCCATCCAATCGCCCCTTTAACGAACAGATGCCGTTTTCCTCACTGATAAACACGAGTTTTGTCAACCGCCTTTCTGCAGCCCTATATTCATTATAGGTGAGCACCTTTGCCAGATCCTTATAGAACTCGTGGTGCGTATTCTTTCCTGAAACCTTGAGTTCGTATGCTGTCTTGCTTTCCAAATCGACAACATCAATTCGTTCGTTATTTGAGCACGAGACCTTTACCTCCCCCAACACCTTACGATTGCAAACCTCTTCCTGCCACGCTTTCGTGATAACCTGTGCAGACTTGGTGTGCGCAGAAACATCGCCTTTCCTGAGGCGATACTGCGAATGAATTTTTCTGAGAGCTCTAACAATCATCGACACCAAACCACCCTCACCCCACCGCCGGGAAGCTCGGGATCATGTTAAAGGTTCGCATCGTGAAGTCGATCATCATGTTCATCATCCACGGCATGGTGAAGATCAGCACGATCGCCACCACGAGGATTTTGGGCACGAAGCTTAGGGTCATTTCGTTGATCTGTGTCGTCGCCTGGAAGATACTGATCACCAGACCCGCCACCAGACCACCGATGAGCATCGGCGCGGCGATCATCAGCGCCACCCTAAAGGTGTCGCTCGCGAGCATGATGAGTTGCCCTTCCATCACGCCATCCGTTTAGCGAGGTATTCAGCGGGGATCAGCATCTCTTCGGCTTCGATCCGATCCGCATACAGCCCCCGATCGAAACCCAGCCTAAAGAGTGTATTGATCGCCTTTAGATGCCGCTCATCGAGCGTGATAGAGTGTTCGTTGGCATAGAGCGAGAGGTATTTTTTTAGCCCCGCTTCATCCACCCGCACCAGATCCCGCTCGATCAGCATCCGCCCGAGCAGCTCGCTATGGTGCACCGCCACCTCGACCGCCTTAGTCAAAACCCCCTCCAGCTCGATCGCGCGGTTTAGCGGCAGGGATCGGCGCATACACATGCCGCCCAGCGGTAGCGGCAGGTCATCGCCCGCCAGCTCACACCAGATGTCCCACAGCTCCGCCTCGACAGTCAGCTCCGCGCTAAAATCCAGAATCGACTCATGGATCAGCACCCCCGCATCCACCGCGCCGCTTCTCACCGCCTCTTCGATCTCTAAAAAGTTCATATAAACCGGACGGGCCAGCGGATAGGCGATACGAAAAAGCAGCGCGTTGGTGGTGTGTTCGCCACTCAGTGCGACTTTAAACCGCTTTTTCAGGGGCCGATCGGCGCGGCGCACCAGTTTGGGCCCATACCCCTGCCCGAAGCTCGTCGCCGTGCGTAAAAGCGCCTGTTCGCGCCAGATATGCGGATAGAGCCCGAAGCTAATCGCCGTCACATCGTAGGTGCCTTTGAGCGCCGCTTCGTTGAGCGTCTGGATATCCGCCCCTAGGTTTGAAAGCTGCAGATCGCCTGTGCTCACCCAGCCCATACGGATCGCGTAGTACATAAAAATATCGTCCGCATCGGGGGAGTGGGCGATGGTGTAGCTCGGCACGGGGCTCCTATCATTGCGATTTGCAATCTTTGGGAGCAATTTTATCCGCATGCAGGTAAAATGAGCGAATATTACGCGTGAAGGAACCGCTCGATGGACGATCAGAAACAAAAAGCCCTTGACGCCGCGATGAAGGCGATCGATAAAAACTTCGGCAAAGGGATGCTGATGAAGATGGGCGATAAGCCCGTCGAAAAGATGGAGGGTATTAGCACCGGCAGTCTGGGGCTGGATATCGCCCTGGGAATCGGCGGCGTGCCTAAAGGGCGCATCGTCGAGATCTACGGCCCGGAGAGTTCGGGCAAAACCACCCTCGCGCTTCAGATCGCTGCTGAGGCGCAGAAGAAGGGGGGCGTGTGCGCCTTTATCGACGCGGAGCACGCGCTGGATATCAAATACGCGGGCAACCTCGGGGTCGATGTCCAGAATCTCCTCGTCAGCCAGCCTGATTACGGTGAGCAGGCGCTCGATATCGTCGAGACCGTCGCGCGAAGCGGCGCGGTCGATCTGATCGTGGTCGATTCGGTCGCCGCTTTGACCCCTAAAAGCGAGATCGAAGGCGAAATGGGCGATAGCCATGTGGGGCTGCAGGCGCGGCTGATGAGCCAGGCGCTGCGCAAACTCACCGGCGTGGTCCATAAGATGAACACCACCATTATCTTTATCAACCAGATCCGCATGAAGATCGGCACCATGGGGTACGGCAGCCCCGAAACCACCACCGGCGGCAACGCACTGAAATTCTACGCCTCGGTACGGATCGATGTGCGCCGCATCCAGACGCTCAAACAGGGCGAGGAGTCCATCGGTAACCGAGTTAAAGCCAAAGTGATCAAAAATAAAGTCGCCCCGCCCTTTAAACAGGCGGAGTTTGATGTGATGTTTGGTGAAGGGATCTATAAAGAGGGGGAGCTGATCGACTACGGTGTGAAGCTCGATCTGGTGGATAAATCGGGCACCTGGTTTAGCTTCCAGGATGTTCGCCTAGGTCAGGGCCGCGAGAAGGCTAAAGCCTTTTTAAAGGAGAATACCGATGTGGCTCGCCAGATTGAGGATGCGGTTCGCGCCTCTGCAGGTTTTGAGCTACCCGAACTCGACGATGAACCGGACACCAACCAACCTAGCTAAAGGAATAAGATGATCTATATCGATAATGTCAGCGCCGATGAGGTGATCGACTCACGGGGTAACCCCACTGTCCGCGCCACCGTGGCCCTGAGCGACGGGACAAAAGCGAGCGCCGTCGTCCCCAGCGGCGCCTCCACCGGAAAGCGCGAAGCGCTGGAGCTGCGCGATCAGGACGATCGCTACGGCGGCAAAGGGGTCTTACAAGCGGTCGAAAATGTCAACACCACCCTCGCCGATGAGCTGGTGGGGCTTTCACCTTTTGATCAGGCCGCTATCGATATGCTGATGAAAGATGTGGACGGCACCGAGAACTACTCCGCGCTGGGGGCCAATGCGGTTTTAGGGGTCTCCATGGCGGTTGCCCGAGCGGCGGCTCAGAGTCTGGGTGTGCCGCTTTATCGCTACCTCGGCGGCGTCCATGGCGCCACCCTGCCCGTACCGATGCTCAATGTCATCAACGGCGGCAGCCACGCGGATAACAGCATCGATTTTCAGGAGTATATGATTATGCCCACCGGCTTTGGCTCCTTCGCCGAAGCGCTGCGGGCCAGTGCGGAGACCTTCCATGCGCTTAAAAAGATCCTCAGCGATCGAAACGAGGTGACCGCACTGGGCGATGAGGGGGGCTTCGCGCCCAACCTCAAAGACAACGAAGAGCCGATTATCCTATTGATGGAGGCGATCGAAAAGGCGGGCTACAAACCGGGCGAGCAGATCGCTATCGCGATGGATGTGGCCAGCAGCGAGTTTTATGACGGCAAAGGCTACAAGCTCGATGCCGAAGGGGGCAAGGTGCTCAGCAGTGCCCAGATGGTGGACTACCTCGATCGGCTGGTGGATAAGTACCCGATCGTGAGCATCGAAGATGCCCTGGACGAGGGCGATTGGGAGGGGTGGAAGCTGCTCACCGAAAAGCTGGGGCATAAAACCCAGCTGGTAGGCGACGACCTCTTCGTGACCAATAAAAAGATCCTCGCTGAAGGGATCGCTAAAGAGATCGGCAACTCCATTTTGATCAAACTCAACCAGATCGGCTCGGTCACCGAGACGCTCCAGACCATCCGCCTGGCGCATAAAAACGGCTACACCACCGTCGTCAGCCATCGCAGCGGCGAGAGCGAGGACACCTTTATCGCCGATCTGGCCGTCGCGGTCAATGCCGGTCAGATTAAAACCGGCTCCATGAGCCGCAGCGAGCGGGTCGCCAAATACAACCGTCTGCTTGAGATCGATCGCCAAATGGCCGGCGGCCACTTCCCCGGCGATACGCTCTTTAAGCGGGCGTAAGCGAGAGCCGGGTGGCCCACCAGACACACGAACTACGCGATGAACTCCTCGGTCAGCCGCAAAAGCGGCGCTTAGCGCTAGGGCGGCGCCATCTGATCCTGCTAGGCGTCATCGCGGCACTGGGGGCCTACACCCACTCGCTCCTCTTTGGGCACAGCTCACTTCTGCAGCTGCTCGCACTTCAAGAGAAAAAGACCCATCTAGAGCAGCGGATCGATCGGCTAAAGAGCGAAAACGCCGATCTGCACCGCCTCCTTTATGAGCTCGATCTCCTCCGGAGCGATCGCTAATGCGGCTGCTGTGGCTGCTTCTTCCCGCTCTACTGCTTGCACGCAGCAACCCCTTCGAGCCGCTGACAGAGCCCGATCACATCAGCCACTCCAGAGCGATTCCGCCGCCACAGCTTGATGAGCAGAATATCTCCCTGCCCCCCTCAGCGCGCATTCTCAAATCGGTCATTCTGGTCCATCAGGATCTCGACGGCTCGATCAACCAGATCGAGCAGCGCATCGAGCGGATGATCGACCACAACGCCCCGGTGGTCATCACGCAGCCCTCGGCACGCACCCTCCCACGGCAGATGGGGGTCTATCGACCGGTTGAAGCGCTCGAGGCGTACGGCCCCCTGCGCCTCTTTGTGGCAGAGGATGTTCTCAAGATCGAAACCGAGCACACCCTAAAAAACAGCTTTTTTAAACCCAGCCCCCAGCGCATTGTGCTCGATTTCGAGCGCGATACGCCGGTCGATCCGGCCAGCGCCCCGCTTTTTGGCGGCTACTTCTCCCACGCGAGCATCGAGCCGCACAGCGGCTTTTTCCGGCTGATCGTCACCCTCAAGAGCCACTACCCTTTCACGGTCGAGCCGGTGAAAAACGGCTACCTCTTAGGGCTCAACTGATGACGACGCCCCACTCCAACACCCTGCTGATCGGCTTTATGGCTTCAGGCAAAAGCAGCGTCGGACGGCTACTGGCCCAAAGAAGCGATCGCTGGTTTATCGACACCGATGCGCTCATCGCCACCATGGCGGGCAAAAGCATCTCCGCCATCTTTGAAGAGGAGGGGGAGGGGCGCTTTCGTGCCTGGGAGGTTCGTCTGAGCAAGTGGCTTCAAGATCACATCACCGGCGCCGTGATCGCCACAGGGGGTGGCATGCCGCTGGTGTGCAACAACCTCAAGGCGATCGGCGAAGTGATCTGGCTCGATGCACCGCTGGAGGTGATCGAGTCCCGGCTTGCCCAACCGGGCGAGTCGGGTAGCCGCCCGCTGGCCGATGAGGCGCTCCAGACGCGTTATCACGAACGACGCAGCATCTATGCGCGCACCGCCCACCGCCAGATCGATGCCAGCGGTTCTGTCGAGGCGGTTCTGGAGCGCCTCTTTTTATGAGCATCACCACCCTGCTGCTGGCCGCCCTTTTGGGCTATCTGCTGGCGATTGTACTGCTCTGGCTGTTTCAGGAACGGCTGATCTTTCCCGCCTACCGATCGCGCCGCACTCCGCTAGAGCGCGCCCCTGCGGGGCTGGAGACACTCTTTGAGGCGCGCGATGGCACCGCCTTGGAGGGGTTCTGGCTTAAAGCGCGCGGCGATCGGCTGCTACTCTGGTTTGATGGCAACAGCGACAATGTCCACCAGCTGCTGCCCCACATCACCCACCGCTTTAAAAACCTCGATATCGCCGCCCTCAACTACCGCGGCTACGGCAAAAGCCAGGGCCGCCCCAGCCAGGAGGCCCTCTTTGAGGATGCGCTGGCGATCTACGATCACTACAGCCAAGGCTATCGCCGCATCTATCTGCTCGGGCGCAGCCTTGGAAGCGGTGTGGCCAGCTTCCTCTCCGGTCAGCGTAAAACCGATGGGTTGATTCTGATCACCCCCTTTCGATCGATTCGCGATCTCGCACGGCTGCGCTTTCCCTTTGTGCCGCTGGGGTTTTTAGTTCGCCACCCCTTTGAGTCGTGGCGCTACCTGCAGACTGGCCAGATCCCCGTCGCCCTTCTGGGGGTCAAACGCGATCGCATCACCCCCGAAGCGCAGGCACAGGCGCTCAAAAAGCACATCCGGCACCTGATCAAAGAGGAGTGGCTTAACGACACCACCCACGCGGCGGTGATCCACCATCCGCGCTATTTCACCTTTATCGAGGAGGCGATCGAAGCCTTCGAGACCCACCACAAGGAGAGCTGATGCGTATCTACTTCATCCGTCACGCCATTGCCGAGGATCGCGAGCAGTTTGCCCTCGAGGATCACCTCCGCCCCCTAAGCGAAGCGGGCCGCGCCAAAGCCAAAAAACTCTTTAGGATCTACCGTCAGCTGCTGCCGGATCTAAGCCGGATCTACACCTCCGAAGCCACCCGCGCCAAGCAGACTGCTCAGCTGCTCTCAGAGGCGTTTAAGGGCGCTGCGATCACGACCGCTAAAGAGCTCAACCCCGGTGCGGACTACGACGACTTTAAGCGGCTGCTCAAACAGATGGACTTCACAGAGGGGCGCTCGGTAGCGGTGGTGGGCCACGAGCCGGACTTCTCGACAATCTTGGGCGAGGTGCTCTGTAGTGGCGTGCTCTATCTGGAGGTTAAAAAGGCGTCGCTTATCGAAGTGGAGATAGGGCTGGACGGACGCGGCATCCTGAAAAACCTCCTCTCACCCAAACTCGCACTCCAGCTCAAAAAGGGCTAAGATGTTCAACGATAAAACCCTGCTCATCACCGGCGGCACCGGCAGTTTCGGTCACGCCTTTTGCCGCCACATTTTAGAGCACTTCTCGCCCAAACGGCTGATCATCTACTCCCGCGATGAGCTCAAACAGTACGAGATGGCCCAGCACTTTAGCGATCCGGCCCTTCGCTTCTTTATCGGGGATGTGCGCGATGGCAGCCGACTCAAAATGGCGATGGAGGAGGTGGACTTCGTGGTGCACGCGGCGGCGATGAAGCAGGTGCCCATCGCCGAGTACAACCCCATGGAGTGCATCAAAACCAACATCCACGGCGCCGAGAGCGTCATTACCGCCGCACTTGAGACCGGGGTGCAGGCCGTTATCGCCCTCTCCACCGACAAGGCGGCCAGCCCCATCAACCTCTACGGCGCCACCAAACTCGCCTCCGATAAGCTCTTTGTGGCGGCCAACAACATCCGCGGCAAGCGGCCCACCCGCTTTAGTGTGGTGCGCTACGGCAATGTGATCGGCTCGCGGGGGTCGGTGCTGCCCTTCTTTAAAGCCCAGCTTGAGGCGGGGGCGAAAAGCCTGCCCATCACCGATGAGCGGATGAGCCGCTTTTGGATCACCCTCGATCAAGGGGTGCGCTTCGTGCTAAACAGCTTCGAGCGGATGCAAGGCGGCGAGATCTTTGTACCGAAGATCCCCTCTGTCAAGGTGGTCGATATCGCCCGCGCCCTGGCACCCGATCTGCCCTTAAAGCACATCGGCATCCGACCGGGCGAGAAGCTCCATGAGGTGATGATCCCCCGCGATGATGCCCACCGTACGCTCGGCTTTGAGGATCACTACCTCATCGAGCCGACCATCCAGTTTGCCACACCGGTCTGCTACGAAACCAACGCCCTGGGTCAGAAGGGCGAGCGGGTCTTAGACGGGTTTGAGTACGCCTCGGATAGCAACCCCCACTGGTTATCGGGTCAGGCGCTTGAGGGTCTGCTCCATGGGTACTGATCGCTACAGTACCCAATCTATCGACGAGAGCGATATCGCCGCCGTTGTTGCCGCGCTGCGATCGGAGAGTCTAACTGGCGGATCGGCACTCGAGGCGTTTGAAGCAGCGCTTTGTGCCTACACCGGCGCAAAGGAGGCGATCGCCTTTAGCAGCGCCAC
>PWVP01000097.1 GCA_003561815.1 Campylobacterota bacterium
CCCCGCCTCTTTGGCCACGCGGGCATCCTCGGCAAAGGCGTTGGCGCTTACCGCCACGATCGGCACCTCCTGATTGAAGCGGCGAATCGCCTCGGTCGCCTCGATCCCGCTAAAGCCCGGCATCTGAATATCCATAAAGATCAGATCAAAGCTCTCCTGACGCACCCGCTCAATCGCCTCCTCGCCACTTCGGGCCACCTGCAGGTCGATATTAAAAAAGCGCATAAAGAGCTCTTTGGAGAGCTCGATATTGATCTCCACATCCTCCACCATCAAAATCCGCCAGGGGCTATAGTCCTGAATAAAGCGCGCACGCCGATCGGCCTGGGTGGTGATAAGCTCAAGCAGTGCCGGTAAAAAGAGGGGCTTATTGACCACCGCATCCGCCTCCTCCTGCGCCTCCTCGCCATCAAGCGCCACCAGCAGTGCATCAGAAGCGAGATCGCGCAGCAGCCAGAGCAGATGGATGCTGCGATCGTTTTGGCCCTCCAGATCCACCAGCACCACATCCAGCCGCAAACGGGTCTGTAAGATCCGCTCCAGATCGGCGCGCATCGCACTCAAAGAGCGATCCTGGGTTGCCACGCGCTGCACCTTTGCCCCGAGCCGCTCGCACTCACTGCCAATAAGCTGCAGCGCCGGATCGCTACTGAGAAGGAGCATCTGCATCCCCTTGAGGCGATCATCGCGCCGCTTAGGCCCCTCGATCTGCAGGGGCAGATGGACAGTAAAGCGGCTGCCCTCATCAAGCACCGACTCCACCTCGATGCGCCCGCCCATCTGCTCTGCCAGCGCTCTGGAGAGATAGAGCCCCAGTCCGGTCCCCTCGAAATTGCTCTTGTGTGCCCGCTTAAAGGGCTCAAAGATCTCCTTTATCTTCCGGGGGGCAATCCCCACCCCGCTATCCTCCACACAAAAGCTCAGATCCAGCACCCCCGCTGTGCCCGTCTGGTGCGTGACCCTCAGGGTGATCGCCCCCTTTTGGGTAAACTTGGCGGCGTTGCCCAGCAGATTGACAAAGATCTGACGAATACGCATCCCATCGCCCAGCAGGTAGTGGCCCAGCCGGGGCGGATGGATCTCAAGCGACACATCAGGGCTCACCCGAGAGGAGATCATCACCCCGCACTCAAGCAGCAGCTCATCGAGATCGAAGGGCTCTTCGCTGAGATCCAGCTCCCCCGCCTCGATCTTGGAGATGTCTAAAATGTCATTAATCAGTGAGAAGAGGTGCTGGCTGGAGATGTTGGCCTTATGGACAAAATCCCTCGCCTCCTCATCCATCGAAGCGGTCTTGAGAAGCTCCAGATAGCCCAGAATCGAGTTGAGCGGTGTGCGGATCTCATGGCTCATGGAGGCGATAAAGTGCTTCTCGGTTTTAAGCGCCTTCTCCAGCCGCGTCTCATAATCGCGCTGCTCGGTGATATCGATGCTGATCCCGAGCACCTTGGTATCCCCATCCAGATGGATCGGCTTTTTGATGGTGCGAAACCACCGCACTTCGCCGCCGGGTCGGGTAAAGGACTCGATCAGCTCCACCGTCTCACCGCTCTCAATCACCCGCTGATCGGTCTGTTCAAACACCCGATTCTCCTCGGGCGTCTTGTGCACCTCGGCGTTGAGCTGACCGATAAGCGCCTCTTTGCTCTGGCCAAAAAGCTGCGCGACCGCTTCGTTGATCAGCACAAAGTGACCGGCGGCATCTTTGACAAAGATCAGATTCGGATCGGTATCAATCACCTGATCGTTCAGATCGCGCTGCCCCTTGAGCGCCGCCTCGATCTGCTTTCGCTCGCTGATATCCATCGAGTAGCCCAGAAGCAGCCGCTCACCCTGATCGGTCTTAATCGCCCGCTTACCCGAGAGCAGCCAGTAGCGCTTATCGCCGATCTGAAGCTGCTCCTCGTGATAGACCGGCTGCTGCTCGCTTAGCGCGCGGCTATCCTGATCGCGCAAGCGCGCGGCATCCTCGCAAGAGAAGAAGTCATCATCGCACTTGCCCACCAGCTCCGATCGACTACAGCCCAAAATCGCCGCTGTCGCCTCATTGGCATAGCGGATGCGACCCGACTCATCCTTTAGGAAGATATTCAGCGGGAGCCGATCGAGAATCTGCTCAAAGAGCTCAGCCTTCATTTGATCCCTTCTGATCCACCACCTGACCGATCGCTTGATAGCGATCGCTGTAGTGCGCCACAAAGCGCCGCGTCGGCTCATCGGTGGGCAGATCGCCACGCACAAACCGCTCTAAAAAGCTGCGCGCATCGCACTTTTTGAGGTAGGTTTGCGCCAGCTGCAGCCAGACACTCTCATACCACGCCATCAGTGCTTCGATCGGCGCCTTTTCAAGCCGCACCAACAGCCGTTCGGACTCAAAGCGGCAGACACCGCTCGTAAAGAGTCCGCTTAGATGGATCAACGCCTCATGGTAGTAGGCGGCCACCTCCGGGCTCTCACGCCAGGCGATCAGCTCCACTGAACGCTTGGTGTGGGTCATCACCACCGCTTCGAGCAAATCGCGCTGCTCAGCCCGCTCACTCTTAAAAAAGCCCATCAGCGCACCTGCGGTGGCCTTAAACTCCTCGATCAGCTTAAACGCCCCGCTTTGGTTCATCGCCGATTCGGTGGTGGTATCCACCCAGAGCAGATGGCCCAGCTCATGGCCCACCGTCTCGATATCATAGATCTCCAGCCAGCGTTGATCGGGGCCAAAGAGGATCGATCGGTAGCGGCTTAAAAAGTCGGGCTCAAAGATCTCTCGCTCCAGCGCCATGGCCGGTCTCATCCGCATACTGGCAAGCACATGCTCACCAAAGGCGAAGATCTTCTTGCCGTGCCGGGCGCTCACCGCCTCATCGTTGGGCACCACCTGTGCCGAAAAGAGCCCATCGAGCAGCGCCCCGAAAAAGAGCAGCGGCCGCGCCCCATAAAGCCGGGTCCGATCGAGGGAGTTTTTCGCCTGCCGCATCGCCTCGGCCCCCTCGGGCACATCCGCCTCTAAAAAGGTCGCCTCCGCCATCGGCCAGATGGTCGCTTTGCACGCACCGATCGCACCGGCGGGGTTGTGCAGACGCACATCCCACTCCGGCGCCACCGCACAGCGGTAGCGATCTTCGTAGTACTCCATCGGATGGCCCGGCTGGATCGGGCCGGTGATGGCCATCCACGCCTCATCCACCGCCACCCAGCGCCCAAAGAGCGCCTGCCGATCGCACTCCCTTAGAGCGGCTATGAGCGTCCGCAGGTAGGCCAGCCACGCCTCTTTCTCGCCATAATCGGGATCCTCAAGCGCCGCTAAATCCGAAACGAGCGCCTCAAGCGGCGCAGCAATCGCCTCAATCTCCGGCTCAAACGCCTCAGCATAGGCCAACACAGCGCCACCGGATCCTAAAACCGTATAGCAGCGCTCCGCCGCTTTGCCGCTGCTGTCACGATCGATTAGCCCCTTTTCCTGCAGATAGGCCCCTACCGCCTGGGGGGTGCCAGCCTGCTGCTCAAGGTAAGCATGGCTCTGGGTGATGGCGGCCAGCCAACGGCTATGAAGCCGGTTAAAGCCCAGCCCTGTGTGGTACATACCCGCCAGCACTCGCCGATAAAAGGGGCTTAAAAGCGCCTCTTGCTCTATCCACTCTAGCAGAGCCTTAAAGCGCGCCTCATAAAAGCGCGCCACCGCATGGCGCATCCGATCGCGCTGCGCCTCGATCGCGCCGGGCTGGTGCCCCTGGGCACGCAGCAGCGAGAGCACCCCCTCTTCGCGTAGCATAAAGAGGCGTTTAGCCGCCGCTAGAGGCATCGACCCCTCAGGCTTAAGACCCGCTTCGGCTATAAACTGCTCGAGTACCGCGCCGGGGCTCTCTTGGCGCCCGATCGCCTCAAACACCCGCCGATCGCCGCTTTGGAGTGCGCTCAGGTGGGTAAAAATCCGCTGAATATCCGCTTCAAATCTCTTCACTCAAATCCCTGTGCTAAAAGGGTGGGATTATAGCACAGGATCTAAAGGGGGCTTTTAAGGAGCCGATGATAGGATTAGTGCAATGCAACACAAAGCAAGGGGCATCGATGGACTGCAGTGATCTCAAAAGCTATACCGTTCTGTACGCCGAAGATGAGGAGACGGTGCGTGAGATCATCGGGCGCTCTTTGCGACGCGCCTGTAAAGAGGTCCATCTGGCCGCCAATGGCCAGGAGGGGTTGGATCTCTTTAAGGCCCACCACTGCGATCTGGTGATCACCGATATCGAGATGCCGGTGATGAACGGGATCGAGATGATTCGCCAGATCAAAGCCCTCGATGAGAACAAACCGTGCGTAGTGGTCACCGCCTATAAAGACGAAAGCCACCAGAGCGATCTGGCCGAGGTGACCATCTTTAAACCCGTCGATCTACAGGAGCTTAAAGAGGCGATGATGCGCGCCTGCAAAAAGCACTACACCTAAAAGCGGCCGGATGCAGTGGGACTTTCTCTGGGTGTGGGTTCTGGTCGCTGCAGCGCTTCTTTACGCCCACCACACCTCGCTCGGCATTGAACGCCCCCTCTTTATCGCTTCGCTGACCGCCTTTATCCAGCTGCTGATTTTAGGCTTTGTGCTCACCTTTCTCTTTGCTTTAGAGCATCCGGCGGTTTTTGTGGCGGTTTTTCTGGGGATGAGCCTTTTTGGGGCGTGGACGGCGCACCGGCGCGTCGATTTGGGGCGCGGCAGCCTGCTGATCGCCTTTGGGGCGCTCTCTTTGGCCTCGGCACTGGTGGCACTGGTGCTACTTTTTGTCGGTGTGATCAAGCCGATCGCTTCGCAGGTGATTCCGCTTTTGGGGATGGTTGTGGGCAATGCGCTCAATATCTACACCCTGGCCGTGGAGCGGGCGATCGCCCAGCTGCGCCTGAGCCGTCCGGCGATCGAAGGGCGGCTGGCTTTAGGGGCCAATACCGCCCAGGCACTGGCCGATGAGCTCAAAGAGGCGGCCAAAGCGGGGCTGATTCCGATCATGAACAACCTCAAAACCGTCGGGATCGTCTGGATTCCCGGCATCACCGTGGGGATGCTTTTAGCCGGTGCCGATCCGCTCACCGCGGTGAGCTATCAGCTGGCGATTATGTATATGATGGTGGGGGTGAGCCTCTTTACGCTAATCTTCGCCTTTTATCTCGGGCGCAACCGCTTTATCCCCGTCGCTTTTGCCAAAGAGGCCCCATGAGCCTGACCAACGCCCAAAACGCCCTACTGACCAAAAAGAGCGATATCCCCTTCTTCGCGGATCTGAGCAACGACGAAGTGCTCACCGTCGCCACCGATGTCAACTTCCTGCGGCTTGATAAAAATGCGATGATCTTTGAGCAGGGCGACACCTCCATGGCGATCTACTATGTGGTGCGCGGCAGTGTGGAGATCCTGATCGATCGCATCGATGAGGAGAGTGGCGAGACGGCCCATATCCCCGTCGCCAGCCTGCCGCGGCGATCCTTTTTTGGGGAGATGGCGTTTATTACCGGTGAGCCCCGCAGTGCGCGGGCGGTGGCGGCTGAGGATGATACGGCGGTCTTGACCTTCAATATCCTCAACGATGTGGATAGCGGGGATCTGCAGACCATCCGCGCGCTGGCACTGGTCTACTACTACTTCGCCCAGGATCTTGCAGGCAAACTCAAGGTCACCAGCGCCAACTACGCCAAAATCAAAACCGTCGAAGATGTCCCCTATGACGATCTGGTGGCGATGATTCGCCGCGAGGAGGAGAGCGTACGCGAAGCGGGCACCAACGCCAATGTCCTCACCCTCGATGAGGCGCTCACCGGCTCAATCAGTGCGCTCTTTCCGGCCGGCTACGATCTAAGCGCGCAGCGCGAGATTATTAAAACCGCTATCAGTGAGGCGTTTGGGCTGAATGAAAAAGACCTTATCATCTTCGCTAAAAACCGTATCGTCATCCGCCTCTTTGCGCCGGTTGAGCTGCCCGCCAGCGCGCCGGAAGAGGCGACTCCCTCACTGCAGAGTGCAATCGGTGATGAGGAGGCGATCGCCTATCTGGAGGAGCTCTTTAGCAGCCGTGCGCTTTTTGAGAAGGATGTGCTGCTCTGCGAAGATGCCGCTATGCAGCAGACCGTCGCTCAGACCGCTTTTAAGGAGCTGCTCACCCGCCTGCCCCAGCGGCGCTTTTTGAGCTTTGAGGCGATGGAGAGCTACAGCCACTTCCGTCTGGCCAAAGCGGTCGAGGGGCTTGAGCGCTTCTTTCAGGGGGCCGCCCTGCTCTATCTAAGCCGCGACTGCGGACTGGAAAAACCCCAGGCTGAGGTGGTGATGGCCCAGGAGAACAGCCGCGCCTTTTTGCGCAACCTCGCGCTGGCCTATGTCAAAGAGCACCGCCGCACCCTTTTACAGATGATTGGCGATAGCTTTATGGCGGTGCTTCTGCAGGCGTCCGGACCGATGGAGATCCCGCCGGTGATTAACGAAGCGCTCGCGGGCACTTTTGAGTATGTGCCGCTCTTTTCACGCCCGGGCGGGGGGATGATCGCCAGCAAAGCCGATCAGATCAAAATGCGACTGACCCAGGCCCAAAAAGAGCAGCAAAAGCGCCTCATCGAGCTCGAACAGGAGGTGGAGCGCACCCACAAAGCGCTACTCAACCACCAAAAAGATCTCGAAGCGATGGGGTATGCGCGCCTCTTTAGCGCCCAGAAGGCGTCTCGCTTCACCCACGAGCAGCTGCGCGATATCGTCGTCAATGAGGCCGGGGAGTTTAACGACCAGAAGCGACTCATGCAGTTTATCCCCGCCGGAGCGGCCACACTCGCCCTGAAAGAGACCGCCGATCGCGGCATACGCAGCGCACGAAACGATGTGGCCCGATCGGAGTTTAAACGGGCCTATAAGTTTTTTGATAAGATCCACAGCAATAACACACCAAAGGTGCTCGCCCGTCTGCATGAGGAGATCCAAGAGCAGATCCCCAGACTGGAGGCGAGCTATGACCGCGCGAAAGAGGAGCTTGAGGAGGCCCGGCAGGAGCGGCTGGAGCAGTTTGATGATGGCCTCAGCCGAATCTTTGAGGCGCTGATGGTCAATCTGGGGCGCAAAAGCAACAAGGGGGAGCCATGAGTCAGAAACGAAAAGAGAGGCACCGCTCGCACCGCACACTCTTTCGCCTGGTGGGGCTTTTGGGCGGGGCGGCTCTGCTGATAGGGGTGACGGTACTCATCTTCTGGGCACAAAAGAGTGAGCCAAGTCAGTGGCGGGTGCAGCCGGTTACGATCGATCTCAACAGCTCGTCCGATATTGTGCTGATTGACCAGTCGCCGATTCGACCACTGCTCTATCACGGAAGCCTTTCGCTTTCGGATGTGACGGTGATTGACGATCGCAAAGCCCACTTTATCAGCCTGCTGCTGCCAGCGATTCTGATCGCCAAGGAGAATCAGGCGCTCAAGCGCGAGCGGCTGGAGAAGATCCTCTCTCAGCCTGAGAAGTCCAGCACCGATCGGCTCTGGGTTCAAAAGATGAAGGAGCGCTACCGCGCGGAGGATATCGCCACTTTGCAGCGCCGTCTGCACACCCATCCGCCCAGTCTGGTGCTTGCTCAGGCGGCTTTAGAGAGCGGCTGGGGAACCTCCCGCTTTTTTAGTGAGGCCAACAACATCTTCGGTGTCTGGTCGTTTAACCCCAACGAGCCGCGCATCCGGGCGCAGGGCAGCCGAAACGGTCAGGCGATCTACCTGCGCCAGTACGAGACGGTTTTGGACTCTATCGAGGACTACTACCGCACCCTGGCCACCAGCCGCTCCTTTACGCAGTTTCGCCACCAGCGGCTCGATAGCCGCGACCCGCTCTATCTGGTCACCTTTTTAGGCCACTACTCCGAACAGCGCGAGGAGTATATCCGCAAAGTCCAGAGCGTGATCCGGTTTAACGATCTGCAGCAGTACGACAGCTACGAGCTGGATCCGGAGTACTACCAGTGGAGCAGCTATTGAGTCCCGAGATGATTGAGAGTGTGCTTCATGAGGTGGAGCAGGAGATCCGCCCCCTGCTCGGACGCGGCAGTGTGGCCAACTACATCCCGACACTGGCTATCGCCGATCCGACACAGTTTGGCATGGCGGTGGCCACCGTCGATGGCGCGCTTTATACCATCGGTCAGGCCAAAGCCCCCTTTTCAATCCAGAGCATCTCGAAAGTCTTCGCCCTCACGCTGGCCTTCGGACTGGTCGATGAGCAGCTCTGGCAGCGCGTAGAGCGCGAAAACGCCGGGCACCCCTTTAACTCCCTGGTGCAGCTGGAGTACAAACAGGGCCTACCGCGCAACCCGCTGACCAACGCCGGGGCGATTATCACCACCGATGTGGTGCTCTCCGCCTTAG
>PWVP01000069.1 GCA_003561815.1 Campylobacterota bacterium
CCTTTGGCCGTCTTGTGAGTGAGATTGCCACTAAGCTGCGCGGCAAACATAAGCCCAGCTTCACACCGCATCTGGATTGCGGGGATTATATCGTAGTGGTCAACGCCGCTAAAGTCCACCTCAGTAAAGAGCACAAGCTGGAGAAGCCCTACCATAAGCACACCGGTTATGCCGGTAGCGTTAAAACCGTCAAGACCGGCGAGCTTCTGGAGAAGAATCCCGAGAAGCTGTTCAAGCTCGCCACCCGCGGCATGCTGCCTAAAAACCACCTGGGCCGCGAGATGCTGAAGAAGCTGAAGGTTTACGCCGGCAGCGAACACCCCCACACTGCACAGATAAAGGCATAAGAGTATGAGCAAAACAATCTACGCAACCGGAAAGCGAAAGACCGCCATCGCCAAAGTATGGCTCAAGCCCGGTACCGGCAAAGTGGTTATCAACGGCCTCAACCTGGACACCTGGCTCGGTGGTCACGAGGCGATCAAGATGCGCGTGATGCAGCCGCTGCGCCTGACCAAACAGGACACCGCCGTGGACATCATGGCCAGCACCCTCGGTGGCGGCTACTCCGCTCAGGCCGATGCGCTGCGCCACGGCATCTCCAAGGCGCTTAGCCTCTTTGAGCCCAACTTCCGCACCATCTTAAAGCCCCACGGTCTGCTCACCCGCGACTCCCGTGTGGTGGAGCGCAAGAAGTACGGTAAGCGCAAAGCGCGCAGAAGCCCGCAGTTTTCCAAACGTTAATATCTCCCAAAAGCGCTTGGGCGCTTTTGGTTCGATACGGCTTGGGAGCAGAAGCCCCCAAGCCTACGCTGCCGCTGTGGCCGCTTCAGCAGCGGGCTCTCGCGCCCTTGGCGCTCTTTTCCTGACGAAGTTTATTGCGTGGAAAGTTGAGAGAATTGATGAGAAAAAGTGTTTTGCTTCTTTTTTTCCTGAGTTCTCTGCTTCTGGCCCAGTCTGCCCTCAACCTGACCCTTTCTGGTTATCCCGCGCGTCTTAATCCGATTCTGGCCACCGACTCGGTGAGCAGCTCACTGACTGACTGGATCTTTGATGGGCTTCTGCGTTATGACAAAGAGGGGGAGATAATCGGCGATATCGCCAAAAGCTGGCACTTTGAGGATGAGAAGAC
This sequence comes from Campylobacterota bacterium, assembly GCA_003561815.1. GTDB lineage: Bacteria > Campylobacterota > Campylobacteria > Campylobacterales > SZUA-545 > CSSED11-302. The sequence continues at coordinate 1,133 of PWVP01000069.1, forward strand.
GCTTATCTTCACCCTGCGCCGCGATCGCACCTGGCACGATGGCGAGCCGGTCACAGCCCACGATGTGGTCTTTACCTACGAGACCATCGTCTCTGATCGGGTCTTTACCCCCTACGCCTCAAACTTCCGAATGGTCGATCAGGTAGAGGCGATCGATGACTACACGGTGCGGGTGGTACATACCGCCTCCTACTTTAAGGCGTTAGAGACCTGGCTGGGCAGCCTGATTCCTAAGCATATCCTCGCAGACGATCCCGATCTGATGACCTCGGATTTTAATCGCCGACCGGTGGGCAATAGCTACTTTCGCCTGGAGGAGCTGAGCCTCTCGAGCAATCTGGAGCTTCTGGCCTACCGCGACTTTCAGCCCCGTCCACCCCATATCGATCGGGTGGTCTTTAGCTATGTGCAGGATCCGAGTGTGGAGTTTTTGAAGCTCAAAAGCCGCCAGATCCATATCGGTAACCTGGAGGCGATGCAGGTGGAGCGCCAGCTCGATAGCGGGTTTGAGAAGGATTATCGCATCATCGAGTACCCCGCCTTCAACTACAACTACCTCGGCTTTAATCTGCGACTGGAGAAGTTTCAAGATGAGCGGGTGCGTCAGGCGCTCAACTACGCCATCGATCGCCAGGAGCTGATCGATATTCTCTTTTTTGGCCGTGCGCGCGTTAGCCACGGGCCGATCTTAGAGGGGGCACTGGGTTTTAATGAGGCGGTGCGAACGCCCGATCGGGATCTAAAGAAAGCCCGCGCACTGCTGGCCGAGGCGGGCTACACGGCGGATAACCCGCTGCGCTTTGAGATTGCAACCAACTCCAACAACCCCATCCGGGTCTACGCGGCACAGATTATGCAGCATCAGCTTGCCCAGGCGGGTGTTCAGGTGCGCCTGAGGGTGATGGAGTGGCAGGCGTTTTTAAATCAGGTGGTGCATGCACGGGAGTTTGAGACGGTGCTTTTAGCCTGGAGTGTGCCGCTGATGCCCGATCCCTTCACCATCTGGCACAGCAGCATGGATAAAAAAGGGGGCTTTAACTTCGTGGGGTATGCCAGCGATCGGGTGGATGCGATTATCGAAGAGGCCCAGAGCACCGTCGATCGCGACGCGCTCGATCAACTCTTTCAGCGCTACCACGCCGAGGTGGTCAACGATCTGCCCTACCTCTTTCTCTACTCCCCTAACGCCATCTCGGCGGTGAGCCGCCAGCTGACACCGATCGAGCCCACCCTGATGGGGTATGGTCACAACCGCTTTGATTGGCGGCTTCATCCGTAAGAACCCCGTGGTACAATGATCCCATCAAACCCAAGGAGTTCTTATGGCCGGTCAAGTTTTTCAGTTTGCGGACTTTAAACCCTTTATCCGACACGAAATCGGCGAGATGGAGCGGATGGCTGAGGAGCACCGCAAGCTCACCGTTCTTTATGTGCGCCTCAATGAGTCCCCCGATCGGGTGAGCGATGTGCTCAAGGATACGCTCCGCCATGCGGATGTGATCTTTAACAGTGGCGATCACTTCTTTTTGGTGCTGCCCACCACCGATAAAGAGGGGGCGATGCATGTGGCCCGCTTGCTTGAGCAGTATTTCGGGCGCAAAGTACACGATGTGGCCACCACCTGGCCAGAGGATGGCCAGAGTGAGCCGGAGGTGGTGGCGAGCATGATTGAGTATGTGCAGTCACTGCACGGCATCGACCTTAAAGCGGTGGTCGGCTGATTTTGGCCCCCCTAAAGGCGTTTTTGAGCTCCAGGGCGGTTTTACTACCGGTCTTTTTGCCGACAGCGGCGGTTTTGCTGCTGTTGATTATCGGTACGCTGCGCGCGCCTGATCAGGCCGAAGCGCTCTTTGCTTCGGTGCTGGCGTGGATCACCACCGACTTTGGGTGGTTCTACATGCTCAGCGTGACGATCTTTATGATCTTCATCATCGCAGTGGGCTTTTCGGGGTGGGGCCGCATCAAGCTCGGCCCCGATCACGCCGAGCCGGAGTACAGCTTTCCTGCGTGGTTTGCGATGCTCTTTTCGGCCGGTTACGGCATCGCGCTGCTCTTTTTCGGGGTGGCCGAGCCGGTGCTGCACTACGCCGTGCCGCCGGAGGCGCCCGCCCAGACGGTGGAGGCGGCCAAACAGGCGATGCAGATCACCTTCTTTCACTGGGGTTTTCATATCTGGGCGATCTATGGCCTGGTGGGGCTGGTGCTGGCCTACTTCGCCTTTCGCCACGGTCTGCCGCTCTCGATCCGATCGGCGCTCTATCCGCTGGTGGGCGAGCGCATCCACGGCCCCATCGGCCATACGGTCGATAGCTTTGCGATTTTAGGCACCGTCTTCGGTCTGGCGACCACTCTGGGCCTCTCGGTTGCGCAGATCAACGCGGGCCTGCACTATCTGTGGCCCACCATCCCCGTAGGCGCACTGACCCAGGTGGTGACCATCGCGGTGATTACCGCTCTGGCCATCTTCTCGGTGGTGGCGGGGATGGACAAGGGGATTAAGCGGCTCTCGCTGATCAATATGGTGCTGGCCATCTCGCTGATGCTCTTTGTCTTTATCGTCGGGCCGACCATCTTTATTCTGGAGACCTTTTTAGAGAATACCGGGCGCTACCTAAGCGGCATCGTGGAGCGCACCTTCAATCTTCAGGCCTACACCGCCAGTGACTGGATCGGCAACTGGACACTCTTTATCTTCGGCTGGACCATTGCGTGGGCACCCTTTGTGGGGCTCTTTATCGCCAAAATCAGCCGCGGGCGGACGATTCGGCAGTTTGTTTTCGGGGTGATGCTGGCGCCGACCATCTTCACCTTTTTATGGTTTACCGTCTTCGGCGATACGGCGCTGCATGCGATTATGTTTGAGGGGTACACCGCGCTGATCGATGAGGTGCAGTCCGATCGCGCGATTGCGCTCTTTAAGTTCTATGAGTATCTGCCCTGGACGACACTGCTGTCAATCATCACGCTGCTTTTGATTATGACCTTCTTTGTCACCTCGGTGGATTCGGGTACGCTGGTGGTCAGCTCCCTCGCCTCCGGCGGACAGGTCAACAGCCCCATCTGGCTGCGGATCTTCTGGGCGGTGATCCTCGGCAGCGTCGCTTCGATTTTGCTGATAGCGGGCGGACTGGGGGCGCTGCAGACTGCGGCGATTACCGGGGCGCTGCCCTTTGCGGTGATTATGCTGCTCTCTTTAGCGGGGCTGTGGCGCGCGCTGATTATCGAAGGGCACCGCGAAGTGAGCCTTGCGAGCTATGTCAGCGGCAGCAAAGGCAAAGAGGGGGGCGTCTTCTGGCGTGAGCGGCTAGGGCTTTTGGTGGGCTTTCCCGAAAAGAGCGCCGTAGAGCGGTTTGTGCAGAAAAACGCCTACCTGGCTTTAAAGCAGGTGCAAAAGAGCCTGCAGGAAAAAGAGGGGTGGGAGGCGGTGGTCGCCTTCGATGAGGGTGACTGCCGTGCGAGTTTTAGTATCGAAAAAGAGGGGGAGATGGACTTCCTCTATGAGGTGCGCCTGCGTGGTTATGCCAAACCCGGCTTCGCCTACCCCGAGATGGCCCGGGATAATGATGGCGACGAGCAGTACTACCGCGCTGAAGTGTTTCTAAAAAAGGGCGGGCAGGGGTATGATATCTACGGCTACGAGACGGAGGATATTATCAACGATCTGCTCGATCACCTGCAGAAATATCTACACTTTCTGCACACCTCACCGGGGATTCTGCCCTGGCAGGGTGAAGAGCATCAGCGCGATGCGGTCGAAAAGGGCGATCAGGTTTAGTCCAGAAGGGCGTGCTGCCCGGACGACAGGTTTCCTGCGTTTAGAGTCAAGGTGGGGGGACAACTCATATCAAAACGCCAGACAAGAGAGTAGCCTAGGTGGTAGACTGACCCTGCCTGATCCATGAGGATCCCAGACAGAACAGTGAAGATGGTAGCACTATTATAGAGTGAATGTCAATACTAAATTGTAAATTAACTGAAATTTGTCACTATTTTGGTGATCGGCGGCTAATCCATCCGCCCCACATAGCCGATCACCTTGCCGATGACGCGCAGCGCTTTGACCTTGGAGCGGTCCGGGATGGTCAGAGGCGGGTGGCGATCGTTGTCGGATTTGAGGTGGACAGTATCGGTGATGATATCGATAAAGACCCGTCTTAAAAAGAGATGCCCATTAAACTCAAAAAAGAAGATTTTGCCATCTTCTAAAGCGGTGCGCTCTTTGTCGATAATGGCGAGCGAACCCCGTCTAAGTGTGGGCTCCATATTGGAGTGGGTGATGTAGATCGCCTCAAGATTCTCCTTCTCGTAAATATCATTAAGCACGAGATGAAGAAAGTGAACCGGAAAAAAGAGCTGCTCTTTAGAGGCTGCTGCCCCCTCCTGATGTTGCGTGTCACCCGCATCCACCTGAATGGGGATACGGGCAAAAAACTCCTCAAACTCCTCGCCGGTCAGATCAAAGTGTTCCAACAGACGGCTTGGCGCCGGTTTGGGCAGTGTCTCTTCGCCGGTCAGCAGCCAGCCAAGAGAGAGCCCCCGGTGCCTGGCAAACTCTGCCAGGGTCTTGATGGGGATGGTGTTGCGTTTTTTCCAATACGCCAGCTTGTCGGCTGCATGGCCCATCTGGAGCGCCACCTGTCGATCCGAGGTGACCCCTAGAACCGACTTAAGCCGATCGAGAATAGCTGTAAACTGAATTTCATCATGTTCTGATGAAATATTTTTCATAATATGCGGCCCTTTAGTATTGACATAATTCAATTATACGGGTAGAATCTGTGAAACTTTTCATATATTCTGTGACTTTTGGGACTGAAAAAGCACAGATAAAGACTTCAGTATAACGCAATTTCGCTTGTCACAGGCGGCAGGGGAGGGTAGAGACGATGGGCAGGGGCTTTTCTTATCACCGCGGCAGCAGGGCGCCACACCACCCGCCCTCTATCACAGATCGCCTCACCGGCCTACCCGATCGTTACGCCCTGCAACAACAGAGCACCGGCGATCGGGAGCAGACCCTTCTGGTGGCTGAAGTGCTCGGGCTGGGCCGACTCAACGCCACCTACGGCTTTGACTTTGGTGACCGGCTGCTTCAGCAGGCGGCCGCATGGCTCAGCCGGTGTAAGCCTTCCGGGGCGCAGCTGTACCGTTTGGGGGGTGCCTCTTTCGGGCTGCTTTTTGAGACGGTTTCAGAGGCGTATGTGTGTGATGTGGCCGAAACCCTCTGGGCGGCGGCCTATGAACAGAGCATCGAGGTGGAGGGTGTCCGGCTCTATCTGCCGCTGGTGTTTGGAGTGGCGTCGACCGGGGCTGAAGCCCTGATCTGTTGTGCCCACTCGGCGCTGGAGGCCGCAAAAGGCTCCTCACAAAAGGTGGGACTCTATTCGCCGGAGTGTTCAGCCCTCCAGGCGCAACACCACAACATCCTCTGGGGCCAGCGGGTTCGTCAGGCGCTGGAGGAGGAGGCGATCGTACCGGTCTATCAGCCGATTGTTCATAACCGGAGTAACACGATCGAACGCTATGAGTGTCTGGCCCGTCTGGGTCGCGGTGCTTTGCAGCATGGACCGGCAACTTTTTTAGAACCGGCCCGCAAGGCGGGGCTTCTGCCCGGTATCACCTACGCCATGATCAATCACAGTTTTCAGCAGTTGGGTCCGACCGGTTATGGTATGAGCCTGAATCTTTCCAGCGAGGATCTGCGCAATGAGGCGTTAGCCGGGTACCTGCTGCACCGTTGTGCGCGTTACGGTGTGACGCCCGGCCGGGTGACGCTGGAGATTTTAGAGGATGTCGCCTGGGCGCCGGGAACCACCAAAGCGATAAACCGTCTGAAGGAGGCGGGTTTTCAGATAGCGCTCGATGACTTTGGCTGTGAGATGGCCAACTTTAGTCGTCTGCTTGAACTGGAGGTGGATAGCATCAAGATCGACGGTGCTTTTGTGCGTCGCATCGCCACCAGTCGCCGCCACCGGGCGGTGGTGGAGGCGATTGCGCGTTTTGCCCACACCATCGGTGCATCGAGTATGGCGGAGTTTGTGCACGATGAGATGACCCACCGGATTATCTGCGATCTGGGGGTGGATTACGCACAGGGATACTATATCGGTCCGCCCGAGGCGGCACCCGTCCGGGCTCAGGCGTGAGTAGCCTGATGCAAGGCAAACGTTTCAATAAGCGGCTGACGCTAAAAACCGGCAGTGTGGCTCGATCACTGCAGGAGTACGCGCAAAAAGAGGGGGTACATCTAGCGACGATCGATTTTGATCTCAATCGTGTGCACACACAGGTGCAGATGCCCGGAAGTGCTGTTTTTGAGACCTGTGATGAGTCCAGAGGGGTTTTGTTGCGCGATGATCGGTTGGCGCGCAGCCGCCATCTGGCGATCAAGCAGCACTATGAGATCACCCTCCGGCCCGCCGGGTGTGCCGTGGGCTTTAAGCTGCTTATCAAGCTGCAGAGCAATACGCACCGCACGATGGCACGGGTTGTGGTCCAGCCGGGCTCTTTTTTAAGAGTAAAGCACCCCACACTCAAAGCAGATCTAATTGACTACCTCAACCGTCTTAAACTCCGGCATGGCATGGTGATCGGTTTGCGCGATGAGGCGATGGTGCAGGGGGTTTTGGCCCTGATGCGTCAGGCTGGCATGCAGGGTGGCTCCATCACAGAGCCCTGCGTGATTGAGCTGGTCAGCTGGCCGGAGCCGATCGAGCCGGTGGATGATACGATAGACTTTTGTTATCTGCAAAAAGGGCGCAAGCGATCATCCGATCGGGTGGATTATGCCGATCGTGCGTTTGCGGTCGGAGTTTGTGCGGGGGAGCTGCTTGTGTCGTATAGACCGGTACGTCAGGGGCAGCCCGGACGTGACTTTTGCGGCCGGTGGCTACAGGTGCGCGAACCCCGTATGGCCCACTTTCCGGAGTTTACGATCGATGAGCAGAGCATCGAACTGCAGAAGCGGGCCGATCGCTGGTGCTACCGGGCTAAAAAAGAGGGGTATGTCGCGCTGGAGAACAACCGTCTGAGTGTCGAGCGGGTGCTTGAGGTGGGGGCGGTGGATTTCAAGAGCACCGGCCATGTGCAGACCG
>PWVP01000250.1 GCA_003561815.1 Campylobacterota bacterium
CCGCCGGTACCGGCTTGACGACCACCGAGTTGGCCCCCACCTTCGCACCATCTTCGATGAGGATGTCGCCAAGCACCCGCGCGCCTGCGCCGATCACCACGCCGTTTCCGACGGTGGGGTGGCGCTTGCCCGGACTGAGGCTCACGCCGCCGAGCGTCACCTGCTGATAGATGGTCACATCATCACCAATCACTGCGGTGGCCCCAATCACCACGCCGATGCCATGATCGATAAAGAGCCGCCGCCCGATGGTGGCCGCAGGGTGGATATCCACCGCGCAGAGCCCCTGGGCGATCCCGGCCACCCAGCGCGCGGGCAGCCGCCAGCCCCGGCGGCAGAGTGCGTGGGCCAGCCGGTGCCAGAGTACCGCCCAGACACCGGGGTAGTTAAAGAGCAGCTCCCAGCGGCTCTTCATCGCCGGATCGCGCCCTAAGGGGACGCTTAGATCCTCCATCATAAGCCGCCAGAGGCCGATTGGGTGGCTATTGGTTTCCATCTGCGCTCCTTGCGATCACCATCTTAGCGCGCCCTAGACCGGTCGCGTGGTTTTAAGATAGCCATTTTCGCTGAGATAGAGGTAGAGCTCTGCGAGCACCTCCTGACGCGCCTCCTCATCGATCAACGCCGATCGCTCGATCCGCTTTTTAAGCTGCTTTTGCACATCGGTGATGTCGTAGTCGATATCGTCCAGAATATCGAGCAGACTGGCCGAAGGCATCAGATCGTGGATCGTATAGCCCTCATCGTCGATGGTCACCGTCGCTTCGGTGGGGTGCGAAAAGAGGTTGTGGCGCATACCGAGCACCTCCTGATACGCCCCCACCTGAAAAAAGGCGAGAAAGTAGTTGCGCTCCAGCAGATCCACATCGTGCAAAAAGAGGGGGCGCTTGGGCTTAAAGGCGATCTCCCCGTCGCTATCGCAGGTGATATCCCACAGACTCGCAGCGCGGCTGGGCTTCTCATCGAGCCGATCGAGCGGCATAACCGGAAACTCCTGACCCAGCCCCCAGTAGTCCGGCAGGCTCTGAAAGAGGCTGAAGTTGACCAGATACTTCTCCTGGATACGGTGCTGGATGCGATCGCGCTCGTTGAGGTTGGCCCCGGTCAGATCGAGCGCTTTGCGGATAATCAGATGCACCAGCACCTCGGTGTTGGAGCGATCCTGCAGATCGATATAGCCCAGGTCAAACAGCGTCAGCAGCGACTCCATGTGATCCAGGCTATCGTGCAGATACTCCACGGCGTTCTTTTCATGGATCGATCGATACAGATCGTAGAGCTCACTGACCAGCGGCGGGTTGCCCTCCTCTTTTAGCTGCAGGGCGCGCTCGTGATACTCCTGGCTAAAGAGCTCCAGAACCGGTGCGACAAGCACCGCGTGACTTGCGGCGATAAAGCGGCCCGATTCGGTGAAGATATCGGGCTCATCGACCCCTTTGGTCTCACAGATGGACTTGAGTAAAAAGACCACATCGTTGGCCACCTCCTGCAGTGAGTAGGTGGTGCTCTTACTGCTGGCACTCTGGGCGTACTCCACCGCCAGACCGCCGCCGAGATTGATGGTGCGAAGGCTCTGAGCGCCCATTTTGCGCAGCTCGGCGTAGATGTTGCCCGCCTCGCGCAGCGCCCGTTTCAGCGGCGCAATATCCTCCAGCTGGCTGCCGATATGAAAGTGGATCATGCTGAGCGCCTCCACCTGATTGGCCTCTTTGAGCATCGTCATCGCCCGCATCAGCTCGGTGGAGGTGAGGCCAAACTTCGCATTGATACCGCCGCTTTTACCCCAGATGCCGATCCCGGCGGTGTGCAGCCGGATGCGAATCCCGATATTGGGCATCGGATCGCCGCTTTCGCGCTGCATCTGCAGCATCGTCTCCAGCTCCCCTAGCCCCTCGATGGTGAGGGTGATATCGTGGCCCATCTTTCGGGCGATAAACCCCAGCGAAATCATCTCCCGATCCTTAAAGCCGTTGACGGTGATGGGGGCGTTGTCCAGATTGTAGGCCATGGCGATAATCAGCTCCGCCTTACTGCCCGCCTCCAGGCCGTAGCCGTAGCTCTGGCCCTGATCGATGAGCATCTTGACAAACCGGGGGAACTGATTGACCTTCAGCGGAAAGACCGCCCGGAAGCTCCCGCGGTAGGCGTACTCCCGGCGTGCGGCGTTAAAGGAGTTGTAGAGTTTGGCAATCTGCTTGCTGACCAGATGGGGAAAGCGGAGCAGAAGAGGGCCACGGTAGCCGTCTGAACGGATCTCATTGACCATATCCAAAATCGCCGGTTCGCAGCCGCTGGCCAGACAGACGCGCCCCTGACGGATCACGAAGTTGCGATCCGACCAGATATCGATGCCGTAGTCGTTGGGGATCTTAGCCACCCTGCACCTCGCTTAAAAGGATGTGCTTCTCGCTCTTTTCGACCAGATCCTTGACCCAGAGGCTCTTTTGGGCCAGCTCGGTTTCGCCCATCACCGCGCAGTAGCGCACACCGAGCCGATCGGCCGCTTTGAGGTGGGCTTTGAGCTTTTTCGCCTCGGCGCTAAAGTGGGTGTAGCTCTGCTGGCGCAGGGTGTGACTGAGAAAAAAGAGCGGCTCAAGCGCCTCGGGTTCAAGCGCACCCAGATACCACCCGCCGCGCTGAACCGAGGGCAGGCTCACCAGATCGTAGATGCGCTCAATCCCCAGGGCAAAGCCCACCGCCGGGGTCGGCCTGCCCCCTAAAAACCCCACCAGCCGATCGTAGCGCCCGCCACCGGCAATCGCACTCTGTGCACCAATCTCAGCACTGACAAACTCAAAGGCGCTCTTATTGTAGTAGTCCAGACCGCGCACCAGCTTTTTATTGTGCCGGTAGGTGATGTGGGCGCGATCGAGCATCTCTTTAAGCTGCGCAAACTCCCCCTCGCACTCACCACAGAGATGATCGGCCATCAGTGGCGCCTGGGCGTAGAGCGCCTGACAGCTGCTGTTTTTACAATCCAGAACGCGGATCGGATTGCTCTCTTGGCGCCGCTGACAATCCCCACAGATCGCCTCAGTGTGCTGGGCCAAAAACGCCACCAGCGCCTGGCGATAGGGGGGCAGACACGCATCGCACCCTAAGGAGTTGATCTCGAGCGTATAGGCGATCTGGAGGCGATCGAAGATATCCGCCGCCATCAGAATCATCGCCGCATCCTCATAGACACTCTGCTGGCCAAAGCACTCCACCCCAAACTGGTGAAACTGGCGAAGGCGCCCCTTCTGGGGGCGCTCGTAGCGAAACATCGGGCCGTGGTAGAAGTAGCGCTGCACGCCACCGGCCTTATCGAGCCGCTTCTCGATAAAGGCGCGCACCACCCCCGCTGTCCCCTCGGGTCTGAGGCAGATGTCGTTGCCCCCTTTGTCGATAAACTGATACATCTCTTTGCCCACGATATCGGAGCTCTCGCCCACCGATCGCTTAAAGAGTGCCGTCTCCTCTAAAATCGGCGTCTCGATCAGCTCGAAGCCGTAGCGCCGCGCCACGGCGGTGGCGACCTGAAGGATATACTCAAACTTCGCCCCCTCATCGATGATATCCTTCATCCCCCTAAGCGCGGTAATCATCAATCAAATCCTTTATCACAGTCGTTATCTTTTCCGGCGGCCACCTGGCATCGATCGCACAGAACTCAATACCCAGAAGTGCCGCCGCCGCCTCCATGCGCTGCTGAACCTCCAGCAGATAGGCCACCCCCCGCTTCTCGATGCGATCGGCCGCGCCGCGCCCCTGAAGCCGCTCACGAAGCGTCTGCTCATCCTGACGCAGCAGCACCACCCGATCGGGCAGATGCTCCCCAACGGCAAAGCGGTTCATGTGCGCCAGCTCCTTGGGCGCCTCCAGCCCCCAGGCGTAGGCCATCCCCGAAACCGCGCTGCGATCGCTAATGATCAGCTGCCCCTGAGCCGGTGCGATCACCTCCCGGATATGTTCGGCCCGATCGGCCAAAAAGAGCAGAAACTCCGCCTTAGGGCAGTAGCCGCTCTGGTGCTCGAGCAAAAGTGTGCGCAGGTGCTGACCCAGGGCACTGCCACCGGGTTCGCGGGTAAAAATCGCTTCGGGATAGAGCACGCGCAACCGCTCGAGCTGCGTGGTCTTGCCCGCCCCGTCAATCCCCTCAAGGGCCAGATACATCGATCTCCTTAATGTAGCGATCAACCGTCTCGGGCACCAGATGGCCCACTGCACCGCCGTGGGTGAGAATCGCCCGCACCACCGACGAGCTGATAAAGGCGTACTGCAAAGTGGGCATCAGATAGAGGGTCTCAATCTGCGGATCGAGCGACTCATTGGCGTACCCCATCTGCAGCTCATACTCAAAGTCACTCACCGCCCGAAGCCCCCGGACGATGAAGCCCACCCCCTCCTGGCGGGCAAACTCCACCAAAAGCCCCTCAAAGCGCACCACCCGCACCCCCTTGAGCCCCGAAAGGGCCATCCGGGCCATCGCCTCGCGCTGATCGAGGCTAAAGAGCGGATTTTTCGCCTCCGAAGCGGAGATGGCCACCACCACCTCATCAAAGAGCGCCGATGCACGGCGGATCACATCCAGGTGGCCGTGGGTGATGGGATCAAATGTACCCGGATAGATCGCCTTTTTCATCGCCGCCCTTCTGCGCAGAAACTAAGGGTGCAAGTGTACCCCCTCACGCTTTAAGGGTGGGTGCGCAAACCATCCGATCGGTTACAGGCGCACGCCTGATCCTCAGGGACAAGAGAGTACCCTTGTGCCATGAAAAGGGCTTTTTTTTCGCTTTTTCTCCTGCTGCCCCTTGCCCTCTGTGCAGGCAATATAGCCCAAAACGGCACCGCCGATCTGCGCGATCAGCGGGCACTGGGGCACCTGAGTCTGCACGGTCAGTGGCACTTCTACCCCGGCCTTTGGCCCGAAGCGATCACCGATGAGATAGCCCCCCTTACCCTGACGGTACCGGCCCGCTGGGATGAGCACACCATCGGCTCCATGGGGCACGGCACCTACCGGCTCGCGCTCAAACTCCCCGCACCGGGGCTCTACACCCTAAAGGTCGATAACGCCCTGAGCGCCTACGCACTCTGGATAGACGATCAGCTCCTAGGCGGCGCAGGCGAAGTGAGCACCACCGAAGCCAGCGCACGCCCCAGCTATGCCCGAAAGAGCTTCACCTTCTACTCCGAAGGAAGCAGCACCCTCTTCATCGCGGTGAGCAACTTCCACCACCGAAGCGGCGGCCTGGCCGATGCGGTCCATATCGGCACCCCCGAAGCGATGCAGAGCCGCGAGCGGCTGCTTATCAGCCGGGATCTCTTCTTGATCGGTGCGCTTTTGATTATGGCGCTTTATCACTTCGGTCTCTTTCTGCTTCGCCCCCGAGATCGCATCGCCCTGCTCTTTTCGCTCTTCTCACTCGCCTTTGTGCTGCGTCAGCTCAGTACCGGCGAGCGGTTTATGCTCGATCTCTTTAGTGAGATCCCCTGGAGCTGGCTCGTGCGTATCGAGTACGCCAGCGGCTACATCGCCCTGCCGCTCTTTATCACCTTTATCGCTTGGCTCTATCCGGCCAGAAGCCACCCGCTGCTGGTGCGCGCTTTTCAGGTGGTGAGCGCCATCTTTTTAGCGATCACCCTTTTTACGCCACCACGGATCTTTACCCAGAGTCGGGAGTTTTTCGAGCTGCTGGTGGTGAGCTTTATCCTCTATACCCTCTATATTTTGATCCGTTCAGCGCTGGCCAAAGAGGCGGGGGCAAAGGTGGCGCTAGGCGGGTTTATGGTGCTGGCGGTGGCGGTGGGGCACGATATCCTCTACATGCGCGGGCTCACCTTCTACTTCGGCGATCTGATACCGGCGGGCTTTTTTGTCTTTATGCTCGCCTGGTCGTTTCTGCTCGCGCAGCGCTACGCTCGGGCCTTTGAGACCATCGATCAGCAGCGGCGCACCCTGGAGGAGTATCAGAGGCAGCTTGAAAATCGCGTTCAGGAGCGCACCCGTGCCCTGGCCCGATCGCTACAGGATAAGGAGACGCTTCTAAAGGAGATCTACCACCGGGTGAAAAACAACCTCCAGCTCATCGTCAGCCTCATCGGCCTGAAGATGCGCCATCTGCACCACCCGCTTGCCCGCGAGGCGCTTGAGGAGATTGAGGGGCGCATCAAGTCCATCGCGCTGGTGCATGAGCGGCTCTACCAGGAGGGCAGCGGCGGGACACTGGAGCTGGATGAGTATATCCGCGCCATCGCAGCGCAGCTGGCCAATCTCCACGCCCATCAGGTGGCCCACTTTGAGATTGGTGGCGATCGGATTGAGCTGGGGCTCGATCAGGCTGTGCCGCTGGGGCTAATCGTCAACGAGCTCATCACCAATTCGCTAAAATACGCCTTTAAAGAGAGCAGCGGCACCATCCGTATCCAGCTGCACCAAAAAAAGGGGCGCTTTATGCTTCGCTACACGGATGATGGCATTGGATTTAACCCCCAAAAACAGGAGGCGCAGACACCCACCCTGGGGCTTCGCATGATCCCGAGCCTCTGTCGCCAGATGGAGGGGCGCTACCGCTGGCTCTCGCCTGAGCGGGGGATGGGCTTTGAGATTGAGGCGCCACTGACAGAGAAGGAGGGCCGCGATGGGTAGCGGTAAGATCTTGATCGTGGAGGATGAGGCGCTGGTGGCGGACTTTATCGCCGAGGTGCTCACAGAAAAGGGGCACCGCATCATCGGCATTGCCGATAACGGTCAGCGTGCACTTGATCTAGCCAGCGCCCACTGTCCGGATCTGGTGCTGATGGATATCGAGATCAAAGGCGCGCTCGATGGCATCCAGACCGCCTCCAGACTCAAAGGCGCCTGCGCAGCCTCGGTGATCTTCTTAACCGCCTACAAAGATGATGAGACCCTCGCGCTGGCCATCGATCAGTCGCCTTGCGCCTATCTGGTCAAACCGGTCACCGAGGCTGAACTCACCGCCGCTGTCACCATCGCGCTACGAAACCAAAGCCCTGCCGCTGAGCCCTCCAGCGATCGCCCCGCGCTCCCCTACCGCTACTGCGAAGAGAGCGGACTTATCTATGAGGGCGATCGGCTTATCCCTTTAAGTCGCCAGCAGCGGCGGCTGGCGGCTCTGCTCTTTAGTCACCCCGGGCAGCTGATCACCCAGGAGGCGATTTTGCGCACCTGCTGGCCCGATACCCAGGTCTCAGACAGCTCTATTCGCAATCTTGTCTTCAAGGTGCGGCGCAAGCTCCCCCGCGTTCAGATCGAGGCGATCAAGGATCTCGGCTACCGCCTTAGCGCCAGCGGCGAAACAGATCGTGGCTAATGCCGAGCTGATCCAGCCACCTGCCCACGATAAACCGCTCAAGCTTCTCCAGAGAGTCGATCGCCGCGTAGTAGCCCACCATCGGCGGTGCGATCACCACCCCCAGCCGGGCGAGTTTGAGCATATTCTCCAGCGCAATCGCATCCAGTGGCATCTCCCGGGGGGCAAGCACCAGCCGGCGCTGCTCTTTAATCATCACCGCCGCCGCGCGGGTACTGAGTGTGTCGGCAACCCCACAGGCGATCTTGGCCAGCGAGTTCATGCTGCACGGGGCCAGCAGCATCCCATCAAGCCGGTAGGAGCCGCTAGCGGGCCCGGCGCTGATGTCCCGATCATCCAGAAGCGTCACCCCCTTAGGCAGCACCGGCGAAAGGGCCTGCTCTTTTTCAAGTACCACCCGCGCATGATCGCTGATAATCGCATAGCGCTCTATCGATTCGGGCATCCACTCTAGCGCCCTAAGTCCTAAAGAGGCGCCGCTGGCGCCTGAGATGGCCACTACGATTCGCATCACTCCACCCTTGCTCGATCTTTTTCCATCAGCCGCACCCGAAAGGTGCGCCCGCGGGCATCCTCCACCTCCAGCTGCTCGCCAATCATCGCATCGCTCTTGGCCGTCGCCAAAAAGCTCAGCCGCACGCCCGATTCGACCATCTCCACCCGGATGCGCGCGCCCCGGCGCAGATCGGGTACCGCTGTGACCCGGTTTTGGGTGATCACATCGCCCTGACGCAGCCGCCCACGGGCGGTGACGCGGCCGAGATCCTTTTGCAAAATCGGATCGGCCGAGAGCCGCTCGAAGGCCATCAACCGCTCTTTAGTATTGTGTGTATAGATCAGTGCGCC
>PWVP01000118.1 GCA_003561815.1 Campylobacterota bacterium
AAAGAAAAGTCTCCATATATTTCACCAGATGTGTAGATACCACAGGAGGCCTGGTTATTTGAGAACCCGATATCCACTACGAACCATTTGTCAAGCTGCCCTACATCCCCTGCTTCTCCGATCTTAAATCGTCCACCCATTAATCACTCCTTTGGTTGTGTAATCCCGATAGTGAGGGCTGCTTACTTGTCGGGCGATTGCCGCGCACTAAAGATATCGACCAGATGGACGCTCTGCTCCTCTGGTCGGTAGCGGTAGAGCACGAGCAGGTCGCCTCCGGCGCAGATGAGTTCTCGGTAGGCGTTGTGGTGCGGGCTTTTGCGGCCCATCTCGGGCTGATGGGCGAGTCGCTCGATTGGGGTGAAAATCTCTCGATCAAAGAAGCGTTGCAGGGTCTCTTCGGGTACGCCGCGCAGTTCGTAAAACCGTTTGACACCCTTTAGAGCGAACAAAAAGCCATGCGTGCGTCTTATTTGGGCCACAGTGCGTTTCTAAGTGCGGCGGTATCAAAAGGCGCTGTCGCCCCCAGCTCAATCTCCGCTTCTGCGGCGGCAATGCTTTGGGCCATCTCCTCTGTACTGTGGCCAGTGAGGAGCTGGCGCACTTTTTTGAGCTCGGCCATCTCCTGCATCAGTGCTTCGTAGCGATCAAACCGCATCATCAGAAACTCCGGCTTGCCATCGTGTAGCACCACGGCTTTGTCAATGGTGCGCTGGCGAAAACGGTCAAAAACCGCCTTGCTCTTTCGGGAGAGTTCAGTTGCGGTAATCATCTCATCTGACGAGTAGAGAAGGGCGCTCATCTTCAACCTTTTGTTTTAAATAGCACAATATAATGTGCATTATAGCGCAACAAATGTTTGGTGCGATGCCCACTGTGTTAAAATCCGCCTATAAAAGGCTTAACATGATCAATCGACTACTCGAACAGTTTGAAGAGGAGTTTGGCGCGAAAGCCGACACCCCGCCTTCCCAAGAGGCGCAGCGGCGATCGGCGATTAAGCCCGGAAGCAAAGTTGCCATTATCCAAAAGGCGCACCAGCGAAGCGGGCGAATCACCGAAGGGGTGGTGCGCGATCTGCTCACCAGCGCAGCGACCCATCCACGGGGGATTAAGGTGCGGCTTGCCAGCGGCGAGGTGGGGCGGGTGCATCATCTGCTAGATCGTTCGGAGGCCACCTAAACTGCGTCTGTGTAAATGTATTGCGATCCATTTATTAAGATGATATAGCTGGATTCCGATACATAGCGGTATGGCGATGAACGCAGGACACCGGCTGTTGAGATCGGCGGCCCAAACAAAACCGCCCGTCAGATCAAAAACGAGGCAGCAGGGTACCTTGCACTCGATCAGATCGAACACGGCATCGGCCGGAAGATTCCGCTTTGGCTCTTTGGGTTTTTATACTAGTGGCTTGTTGCCCTAAGGCGGTTTTCTATATTGGTCCGAGGCGGGGTGCATCACTCCAGAAAACGCCTAAGCCCTTCGATGTAGTGCGTCTGGCTGACCAGGAAGCCGTCGTTGTGGCCGCCTTTTAGCTCCAGCGTGGCGGCATCGGGTCTGATGGTGCGTAGGCGTTCGTGGTGGCTAAAGGGGATAATCTCATCTTCGCGGCTGTGAATCAGTAGTAGCGGTTCGTTGATTGCGCCTAGATGCCTAGCCGTTTCGTGCGGATGGCGTAAAAGCGCACGAACCGGCAGCCACGGATAGATTTCCGATCCCAGATCCGCAGCGGAGGTAAAGGCCGACTCTAAGATCACCGCTGCCGGTTTGGCCGGGGTGTTCGCCGCCAGCTCGGCCGCCACCGCTGCGCCTAGCGATCGGCCAAAGAGTACGATTTGTGCGGGCGAAATGCCCCGCTCCTGCGTGAGATAATCCCACGCCGCCTGAGCATCACGCATCAGCCCGCTGTGGCCGGGGCGGCCACCGCTGAGCCCATAACCGCGATAATCCACAATCAGCACATTGAGCCCGAGCCCATGAAAGATCCGGATCGATTCGAGCCGGTGAGAGAGGTTGCCCGCATTGCCGTGAAAAAAGAGCAGGGTGCCTTCACCGTTTGCGGGGATAAACCAGCCGTGAAGCCGTACGCCGTCACTGGTGTGCAGCGTAAGATCTTCGTACGCTAGTCCGATCGCTTCGGGGGTGGCGATCAGTGTCTTGTGCGGCATGTAGAGTAGCCGCCCCTGCATGAAAAAGAGCAGCAGCACCAGCAGCAGATAGCCCCCCGCCAGCGTGGCGATGAGCGTGCCTAGACTCTGCATCACTGGCAGCGCGCACTCCAGTTTAGCGTCAGACTAAACGGCTCCTCGGAGTTAAGCGGCTCGTGGGTCTCTGTCTGCATCATCCGCACAGCACCAGCTGGCGTGCGCATCGGCTCAAGGCGCAGCTCATGGAGCTGACACTGGCGCTGGGCAAACTGTTCGGCCAGTGCGCTCAGCCGCCGGGTGGCCCAGCCGATCGCCTCTTGTTCGAGTCGATTCTGGGCATCGAGTCTCTGGCGGGTTGAGACCGTGCGTTTGGGTGGCGAGAGGGTCAGGGTGCCCTCAAACCGCTCAGCCGCCTCGCGTGAGCGGACAATCAGTCGATCGATCCCCTCCGCATCACCACTCTCGCAGCGCAGGTCGATGGTGGCGATAAAGCCGATGCGTTCGCTCCGCCCCTCGCGGTGCCGATACTCAGGCCGCAGACCGATACCGCCGCCGCTACAGAGGCTTGAAGCGTTTGTGAGCATCTTGATCGCCTCCTGGGCGTGACTCTGGGCGTTTCGACTCTGTTCGTGGCGAAAATCCAGCACCAGCCGCGTGGCGATCCGATCGGGCACCAGAGTGGTCTCGAAAGTGTGCGAAAAGTGCAAAAGCGTCTCCTCAGCCCACACAAACAGAAAGGCCGCCAATAAAAGCACAAAAGGTTTCATACCGGTCAGTATGCCCCTCGCGGGCTTAAAACCTTATGCTTAAAGCCCCATTCGATCGAGCGCACACGCCACGCAGGCGACACTTCGTTTGGCGCAGACCACCGGAATACCGGCTTTTTTGGCCTCTTTTTTCAGATGGTTCATGGCGTTGTGGTTGAGAAAATCGGTGAGCATCACCACACACTCGGTGCACTCGGGGATGCCCCGTTTGTGGGCGTGGGTCTTTCGCATATCCCAGTGGTCGATCTTATCTGCCCCGCGATCAGCCAGTATCTTGCGGATCGGTTCGATACGATCGCCACCCACTAGAAGGTAGGCCATCTCGTCTCCTTTAAACTGATAATCGTTATCGTATTTAGATCAAGCTTAGAGTCCGTTGAAATTTCACCGCTTTTTAGCGCTTTTGCTACAATGTCGTATCCAGAACCTAATAGGCTCCTATGAAAACACTAAATGAATTAATCAACGAACGATATCTGATTTTAGACGGTGCGATGGGCACGGAGATCCAGTCGATCGAGGTGCCCCAAAGCGCCTGGCCCGAGGCGATCGGGTGCAATGAGCTGCTCAACGCGACCGCGCCGGAGATCATCGGGGCTATCCACCGCGCCTTTTTGGAGGCGGGGGCGGATATTCTCAAAGCCAACACCTTCGGCTGTCTGCCCTGGGTGCTCGATGAGTTTGCGCTCGGCCACCGTACCCGTGAGCTCACCCGTGCGGGTGTGGCGGTGGCTAAAGCGGCCTGCGAGGCGTACACCACGCCGGATAAACCCCGCTTGGTGGCCGCATCACTCGGGCCGGGGACGAAGCTGCCGAGTTTGGGGCATATCGATTTCGAAAGCATGGCCGCGGGCTATGAAGAGGCGGCGCTGGGCGCGATCGAGGGCGGGGCAGATCTGCTGCTTTTGGAGACCTGTCAGGATCCGCTCCAGATCAAAGCGGCGCTTTTTGGGCTGGAGGCGGCTTTTGAAGGGTCGCAAAAGCGACTGCCGGTGATGGTCTCGGCCACCATCGAAACCGGCGGTGCGATGCTGATCGGCACCAGTGCGGCGACTCTGGCGGCGATTTTGGCTCCCTATGATCTCTTCTCTTTAGGGCTTAACTGCGGCATGGGTCCCGATGATGTGGCCGAGCATATCGAGTCGCTTAGTCGCCACTATGACAGCGCGATCAGCCTGCACACCAACGCCGGTCTGCCGTGCAATGAAGGCGGCTGCACCGTCTATCCGATGGGGCCTGAGGAGTTTGCCACGCTGCAGGCGAAGCTGGCCTCTCTGCCCGGTGTGCGGATTCTCGGCGGTTGCTGCGGAACCACGCCAGCACATATCGCTGCACTGAGTAGGGCGCTGGCGGATCAGCAGCCTAAAGCGGCCACCGGCAAACGCCCCGATGCGCTCGCTTCGCTCTTTAGTTTTCATCCGCTTAAAAGCGAGAAGCTCTTTCTCATCGGCGAGCGGGCCAACGCCACCGGCTCCAAAGCGTTTCGTGAGCTTTTGACCGCCGGGGATTATGAGGCGACCTTGAGTGTGGCCAGCGAGCAGGTGCGCGCCGGTGCGCACGGTTTGGATGTGAGTGTGGGGTTTGCCGGGCGCGATGAGCTTAGCGACATGGCCGCAGTGGTGGGGCTCTATGCCCAGAAGACACCGCTGCCTTTGATGGTGGATTCGACTGTGCCTGCGGCGATCGAGGTGGGATTGCGCCAGATCGGCGGTCGGGCGATTGTGAATTCGGCCAATCTTGAGGAGGGTGAAGAGCGCTTTATCGCCATCGCCAAACTGGCCAAAACCTACGGCGCGGCGCTGGTCTGCTTAGCGATCGACGAAACGGGGATGGCCAAAACGGTCGAACAGAAGCTGGCCGTGGCCGATCGGATGCTTGAACTGGCGCTATCGGTGGGGCTAAAAAAGCGCGATCTGGTCTTTGATCTGCTCACCTTTACCATCGCCAGTGGCGATAGCGACTATGTCACCGCCGCAGTGGATACGATCGAAGCGATCCGCGCTTTGGAGGCCAAACACCCCGAGGTGGGCACGGTGCTGGGGGTGAGCAATGTCTCCTTTGGTCTCAAGGGGATTGGCCGCGAGTATCTTAACGCGGTCTTTTTGCACCATGCCCGCGAGGCGGGCTTAAGTATGGGGATCGTCAATGTGCGTCAGCTGATCGCCATCGAGGCGATCGAACCGGATGCGCTGGCGCTGTGCGAGGATCTGATCTTTAATCGTCGTAGTGATGCGCTGAGCCGATTTATGGCGCACTTCGCGGCTAAGGCGGGGCAGAAGCCAGCCGAAAAAAGAGCGATCAGTGACGATCTGCCGCTGCCTGAGAGGCTTGCGCAGCTTCTCATCGAAGGCGAAAAACCCGCGATGCTCAAACTGCTGCCCGAAGCGAGAGCGCAGATCGCGCCAGAAAGGATCGTTAATGAGATCCTCATCGGCGCGATGAAAGAGGTGGGCGAACGCTTTGGGGATGGGCGGATGCAGCTGCCCTTTGTGTTGCAGTCTGCGGAGGTGATGAAAGCGGCGGTCGATTTTCTCGCCCCCTACCTGCCCAAAAAAGAGGGGGGCCAGAAGCTAAAACTGGTACTGGGCACCGTCAAAGGGGATGTGCACGATGTGGGCAAAAATCTGGTGGATATTATCCTCTCAAACAACGGTTTTGAGGTGATCAATATCGGTATCAAGGCTGGCTTAGAGCAGTTTTTAGAGGCGCTGGAAAACCACAAAGCCGATGCGATCGGCATGAGCGGCCTGCTGGTGAAGTCCACCCAGGTGATGCAGGAGAATCTCAAAGCGATGCAGGAGCGCGGTATCCGTGTGCCGGTTTTGCTCGGTGGCGCGGCGCTCAATCAGCGTTTTGTGGATGAGTATTGCCAGAGTGTTTATGACGCGCCGGTGGTCTTTTGCCGTGACGCTTTCGATGGGGTGCGCGCTCTGGGTGAACACGCCGCAGGCACGCTCGAAAGAAGCACCGCATCTAAAGCGGCTGCCGCGCAGGCGACCCAAACACCATCACCCCAACCGGCGATCGAGCGGCTGCCCACCGAAATGCCCCGCACCGTCACGCCACCCACGCCCCCCTTTTGGGGTCGGCGTGAAATGAACCTCGATCCGGCGCTGGTTTTTGAGTGGGTGGATGAGAAGCTGCTCTTTAAAACCCGCTGGGGGTATGGCAAAAAGGGTGAAAAGAGCTACGGGCAAATGCTCGAAAGCGAGATCCGCCCCCACTATGAGCGGCTGAAAAAGCAGCTGTTAGCCGAGGGGCTGTTTAAACCGGTGGCGCTTTATGGCTACCATCCGGTACGGCGGGATAACCGGACATTGGTTATTCTGGATGAGGATGGCCGGGAGGCGATCGGCCAGATGGTGTTTCCCCGTCAGGCTAAAGCGCCCCACCGCGCACTCAGTGATTACTTCAATCCAGACATGGATGTGGCCGGTTTTCTGGTGGCCAGTGCCGGGGGAGAGCTCGATGACTACGCGCGATCGCTCTTTGAGGATCACCGCTATCATGAGTATCATCTACTTAGCGGCCTGGCCGGTGAGTTGGCCGAGGCGACGGCGGAGATTCTGCATAAACAGATGCGTATTGAGCTGGGTATCACCGAAAACGAGAGCGCCGATCTTAAAGCCGTACAGACACGGGGTTATCACGGCAAACGGTACGCACCGGGTTATCCCGCGTGCCCCGATCTGGCGCTTAATCGTGTGATTTTTGATCGGCTCAAGCCCGAAGAGAGGGGGGTGGTATTAACCGAGAGTGATCAGATCGCCCCGGAGGCCTCCACCTGTGCACTGGTAGTGCACCACCCCGAGGCGAGTTATTACGCGCCTTAGCCCCGCCTGATTCGGCGGGGTGTATCGCGCCGTCTATTCGGCAGCCGCAGGTGCGTCGTCGAAGAGCTCGAGCGCGTTGATCTCTGGAGCGTAGACCCAGCTAGGGGGGTTCATGTAGTTGGGCACGATGCTGTTTTCCGGCAGTGCGCCCAGCGGCGTGATGTAGCTAGGCGTCTCGTTGGTGATGACCACTTCGCTACGCGGGAAGAAACCGGCCCCCGCTTCCTGATCCATCGAGCTAAAGATCTCGATCTCATCCGCGCTCTCGATACCGATCACCGTGAGATCCCCTTTGGCCGAGTGGCACGCCACACAGAACATCTGGATATCGTTTCCATCGGTTCCGGTATCGACCCGCAGATACATCCAGTTGGGGTTGGAGGTGTGGGGGTCGTGGCAGCTGACACAGTCAAGCCGTCCATCTTTAAGCAGGTTTTGGGGCACATCGGCGATGCGCGGATTGGGCTCCATCCCCATCGGGTGGGTGGTGTGAAGATGGATCGGCCGGATACCGGCGCCGCCATACTCACTAATCTCGTGACAACCCAGACACATGGCCGCCGTGGTGCCGGTGAGCTCCTCCTGGGTGCGCGGGTTTCGCATCACCTCATTATGAACCGCAAAAGCCTTGTCGCCCACAGCGTAGTGGATGTCGTGACACCCCATACAGGCAACCGCCTCATGGAGCCCGGCTGCAAAGAGCGGGGCGATGGAGAGGGCCAGGATGGCTACTATTCGCTTCATTGTTGTCCCTTTCAACAGATAATTATGCCGGTCCGCACACTCGAATCCTATCAACCTTAACTTTAAACACTTGTTAATAGTCGTTAAAAAAGCCCCCGCTGCTCTCTAAAAGGCACTCTGAATAGAGCGGATCATTATAGATGATAATCTTTCTAAAATGTTACTCTGTATCCGAAGTGTGGATTAATCAAATAGCCGGAATACAGATTAATTTAGGCTATGTTTTAGATAAGTTAGACTTATTTTAGGGGCCCAAATCTAAACTTTGCTAAACTGCCGCCATCAATACCCCCTCTCAAGGAGTCTGTAGTGCGCGCTTTTTTTATGGTTCTGCTTCTGGCTTTGGCGCTTTTATCCGATCAGGTGGTGGATACAGAGAAGTTAAAAGAGGCGGCACAGGGGGGTGATGTGCAGGCGCAGTACGATCTGGGGTTTGTCTACGGCCAGGGAATCGGTCTGGAGCCCGATGCCCAAAAGGCGCGCTACTGGTGGACCCAGGCGGCCAAAGCAGGCCACGCCTCTGCCCAGGGCAATCTGGGGGTCGTTTTGATGGCTGAGGGGATCTATGATGAGGCGTATGAGTGGCTTGCGCGCGCGGCCCAGCAGGGCAACACTCTGGCGATGTGCCATCTGGCCGAACTCTACGCCTCG
>PWVP01000214.1 GCA_003561815.1 Campylobacterota bacterium
AGACCTTTTCGCTAAGCAAATAGTCTCGTGATGTTCCGGTTGTCTGGGTCCAGTAAGCATCGGTGACGGCGTAATGAAATGCGTCTTCAGAACCCCACACGGGGTCGATGGAGGTTAGCTCGTCTTTCGTCGGCAAGCGCCAGTCTCCATAGCCGCCAAGAAATAGGCTGCCACAGTACGATACGGCCCGGTGCCATGGTATATACTCTTCAAGCGCCCCTTCGCTGTCTTGCCACATGAGCCCCTGATGGTGGTCGGTGACAATCTCCGTGTGGTGGTTGCGTGTAAATCCTGAACCGCCGCCGGTATGCCCCGATTCTGGCGCGATGGGGGTCAGAAGCTTCTCGAACAACTCCAGATCGTTTCCGCCGACAGCCCTGGTTTGTCCGTTACCCAGAGCAACTTCATCGGGATAAAGTGCGGTTTGTGCCATCAAGACTTGCGGGCCGTCATAGATGCTCGCCTCTATCTAGCCCTCTTGTAGCCAGACAAAGGGTTCGCTTGCGTTTGTCGCACAACCGCCGACATTGGCTATATAGCTGGTGCCACGGATACCGATTGCGCAAGTTTGGTTGCTGCCGCTAAGCTCAGTGTTGCCAGGCACCTTTGTGTCGATCCATGCCTGCCCTTTTTTTAGCAGGGAGACAAACCAGCCGTCAGTCGAGTGGACCCCTCTTGATGAGGTGGTTCTTGATGAGGGTTGGTGCTCTTTGATCGCAAACTCTGTTGCCTCGGCGAGCCTAACCGTCACATCATTACCCATATGGATGGTTGCATGTGAGTCCATTTTAGTCACGATGGTGTCGCCGGTTCTGACCTCGGCATAATCAGAGACACTGATGGTCTGCCCTGATCGAATAATCTCAACAGAACCTTGATGATTTTTGACATGATTGGTCGGCAGGGAAGATCCGCTTCCGCCACCACCGCCACCGCTACTACCACCACCACAGCCAACTAGGGCCATCGACAGCATCAAGGCCAGAGGCCACCATTTGAGACTTTTTATCATTCTTTCTCCTTCTTTTCTGATGAGTCAAACAATCTACCGCCGCAATCGACCAGATCCGCAGGCTTGATGCCTAGCGTTTTGGCGATCAGGTAGATGTGGCTGAGATTGAACCGTTTGCCGTTGTGGCAGACTTCGCCGTGGGAGATGACGCTGACAGAGGCGTGGCCGATGCGGTGGGCCAGCTCCAGCTGTGAGAGGCCGCGTTTTTCGCGGTGGGCTTTTATGTTGGCGCCCACGATCGCGTGAAACCGATACAGCTCATTCTCGTGGTGCGTACTCAACCGCCCAACCCTATCATTTAAACTCCGCTAACTATAATCAGTTAGTCAGCTTCCCTCAACTTGCTATGGCAAGTTATGACGACTAGAAAACCATTTCATTCACAATAAGCCCAAAATGGAAGCTCAAGGGTACATATTGGCCATCATGATCCGCTCCTTTTGTGGACTGTGCGGAAAGTATGGCAGATATTATGGAAGTGATTGGTTCTATATATGATGGGGATCGATAAAGGATCGCCGGCTAAGGTGCCGGCGATGGCGGGGCTAGTGGTGGTGAGCGTCTATAAAACGGCAGCCCTCTTTGAGCCGGGAGATATGCAGCGACCGAAATTGCTGCATCGCCTTTAGGCTCTCCGGTTCGCTCAAAAGGCCCTCGATCTGCGGATCGTCACAGAGTGTGCGGCCTAGCTCCTTTCGGATCTGGCGGCTGATGTGTACAGCCACGGTCAGCCTCTCGCACTCTATGTTGATCCCGATGCGTCCACTGGAGGGGTGGTGGGATTCCTGGATGATCACATCCAGCGTGCCAAACTCATCCAGCGCCCGTTCAAAGGCGCGACCCAGTTCGGCGCTATAGCGCGCCTGAGCTGCCTGAATATCCAGTTTTTCCAGTCCGCTTAGCTCCTCTTGCGGCGTTTTTATCTCCAGATAGCTGAGGCGAACGCAGGGCTCCTGACTGAGCCCTATGCGATCGCCCGGTTCTATCGGGTTGGAAGCGGTGTTAAAGTGGCTGCGCCTTTGCATCGCTACGGCCTGTGTGATGCGCCGCTCGTTTTCATCCAGCAGCGAGAGTGCTGCGCGGTGGGCTTGGGCCTCTTCCAAGTGTTCGTGCGCCCTATCACCCACGATCTGCTCGCTGCGCAATCGGTAGAGCGCGGCCTGTAAAAGCACCTCTTTGACCAAAAGCGTCTCGAAAATCTTCTCCGGTGTGGCATCTAGCACCGGCGCGTAGAGGGTGTGGACAAACCGCGCGGCGTTATGCAGGCGCAGGGGGTCGATCACGATAGCGTGACCGGTGGGCTTGGCTTCCGGCCACCGTGTGGAGGGCTCCAGCCAGAGGTCATCTTGGTACTCATCTAGATCCACCAGCCCCGAAAACCCCTGCGCCAGCGGCACACCTACGATCGTTTTATCGATGAGATAGATCGGCAGCTGGTCCAGAACGGCCCCTAGCGCACCGCTTCGCGCGACGATTTCACGGTAGAGCGCGTCGGCCCTCTCGTAGCGTTTGGCCCAGCCTAGCGGCCAGCGCTCTTGGGCCATTTCGTGCCACGGGATTTTGCGCAGGTAGGGCAGGCTGAGGTAGAGTTCGCCATCCCAAAGTGGGGGGGCGTATCGGCCTAGGGTTTTTCGTTTGAGCTCTTGGAGGTCTGCTTCGATTTGGTCGATGATATACTCCTGATCCATCGGGCAGAGCTCGGGCATGTTGTTTCGTACATCCCATAGCGGCATCATGGCGTTGGCAAACTCTCCTTGTGCGTACGAACCATCTCGCAGCTCCTTTTGCTCAGGCAGGTAGTGGGGGTTTTGACGAAAAAACGGCCCCATCTTGCCAAAGAGCGCGAACACGATCGGCGTGCCACCACCGGCCAGATGGCTCTGGGTGTGACCGTGGCGCTTTTGTGTCAGCTCCAGTAGCGGCTCGTGTATCTCAAAGCGCCGATCGGTCAGCGTGATGCTCTCTGGCACGATCTGGGCCAGATCGACCTCGCGCAGATACCAAAACGGCTCACCCGCATCCTGACTCCGCGCCTCCATCAGATCTAAAAAGCTGCGAAAGTGCGAATCATAGTGATAGGGCTCCGACTCGGAGATGTGGTGCGCCTCGTCGCCATCGCGAAAAAGCGGATAAGCCGGATTGCGCAGCAGCAGGTAGGTGTGTCCGTCGAAGTGGCGCACACCCCACACCTCAGCATCAAAGGTCTCGGTTTTCGCCTCGTCCCAGGAGTGAAGCGTCAGGGTGAGGATGCGGTGCTTTTCTAGGGCCTGTGTGATCTCGTAGGGCAGGGGCTCTGGCTGCGCGGTGGCTAGTCGCTGCGGGCTGGGGGTGTTTAGCCCCATAGCGCTTTTAAACGCTTCGCGGATGGTCTTATCCAGATCGGCCCGGCGGCTCTTTTTGCCTTTGAGGTCCTGTGCATCCAGTGTGGCCTGATGCTCCCAGATGATGCAGGCGACCATCTCTAGCTGATGAGCGCTGATCGCTTTTAGCTTCGAGCCAAACTCACCGCCAAGCGAGCAGGCTCCCTGCGGGCGCTCCTCGCAGGTTAGGTGCGCGGTGCAGAAAAGCTTGATAATCCGCTGCGCGGTTCTTTCGGTGATGCCCAGCTGATCGGCCAGATCGGCTTTAGCGAGCTGGCTGGTGGCGGTGAGTATTTTTAGTGCTTCTAGGATGGTGTTTTTGCCGGTGTTTGAACCTGCCATTAGGGTCTCCTTCTGTTTGTGACATGATAGGCTCCGATATGGAAGTATCTGGAGCCGACTATTGATTTTAAAGGCCGTGATCGATCGATGGCAGAATCATACACTACGATATGGAAGTAAACTTAAGCGGGGTGTGCAAAGCCTTATAGATAAAGGCTTTATCGGGTATTTAGAGAGCTGTTAGAAATCAATATGGAAGCTAAAGATCGCCTTTTAGGCCATCTATCGGGAGATCTTTTCCGCCCACAGCTCC
This sequence comes from Campylobacterota bacterium, assembly GCA_003561815.1. GTDB lineage: Bacteria > Campylobacterota > Campylobacteria > Campylobacterales > SZUA-545 > CSSED11-302. Next base: position 3,968 of record PWVP01000214.1, read on the forward strand.
AGCGTCCGATCGGGGATAAAGTAGCCTTCACGCTCTTTGTCGATCAGCTCTCTTTTAAGCAGGGCATCGATGGCGGATTGTAGGGTCTGCTTTTTGATGTGGTGCTGTGCGAGCAGGGCGGCGCTAAAGAGGCCGCTTCGGTGTTTGGCGATGAGTTTGAGGGCGAGTTTCTGGCTGTTGGTCAGGGTGTCAAACAGGAGGCGATAGCTGGTGTCTTTGGCTATCAAGATCTCCTCTATCACGCTATCGACATCATCCTGAGTGATGGCCTCTGGCTGGCGGATGTAGAGTCCATGCAGAATCCGCTGCATCATCTTGGTTTCGCCATCGCTTCTTTCGTACAGGTAGGCGCAGACCGGCTCTGTGATAGGCAGGTGTTTTTGGCTATAGGTATAGACATCTTCCAAGGCAAGCGGGGCGAGCGAATGGTGGGTTGCCATCTCATAAAGAGGGGCCTGATACTCAAAAAGCGAGGTCAGAAGATGGCGTTTGGAGCCTAGGAAGAAGTAGGAGGTGTTTCCTCTAGCCTGAATATGCTTGCGCAAAAACGCATCCAGGCGCAGATCCCCTAGCGATGCGATCTGCTGAAACTCATCGATCGCGATAATGATCCGCTCTTTTTTAGAGAGCTCATAAATAGCGTGGAAGAAATCCTCCATCATCTCCTCAAAACTCAGCGTCGCCACCACCGGGCGGATGGTGTACTTCAGTGTGTGCGGGGCTTGATCAGCGCCATGCCCCCTCTCGCTTCTACCGCTTCCATATTTTCCTATACAATCCCCACGCTCTGTCACAGCGGACTGTCTTTACATAAAATCGACTATTATGTAGAAGATGCGTAAAGCCACGCGCCACTGGCGAAGTCTGGAACCGGTGGCGGAGAGATGGGAAAAACAGATGATATTTCTTACGGGAGACTTTCACGGCGGCATCGACGGGAGCAAGCTAAACACAAAAAGCTTCCCCGAAGGCCGAACGCTGAGCAAAGATGACTTTGTGATTATCCTGGGCGACTTCGGCTTGCCGTGGTGTGAGCCGGGGCAGCGGGGCTACAAACAGGAGCAGTGGTGGCTAAACTGGCTAAACCAGCGACCCTGGACCACCCTGTTTGTCAAAGGCAATCACGAAAACTACGACAAGCTCGCCGCACTGCCCGTCGTAGAGGCGGTGCGCAGCCAGAAGATCCGCGCACGAAAGCTGAGCGAGTCGATCTACGCACTCGAAAACGGCTTTCAGCGGATCGACGGACACGGGCTCTTTATCTTCGGCGGCGCAACCTCGATCGACATCGCCCACAGAACCGAAGGGGTGAGCTGGTGGAGAGAAGAGGTGCCATCTAAAGAGGAGATGCGCACCGCCCTAGAAAGCGCAGCAGGCCAAAAGGTGGACTACATCCTCACCCACACCACCTATGTAGCGGCCAAAGAGCACCTTCTGGCAGGCACTGGCAATGCAAAGCTCGATCAGGTGTGCGCCGTGGAGCACTATCTCGATCGCGTTAAAGAGAGTGTGCCCCATAAGCACTGGTACTGCGGCCACTTCCACCGGGACAAAAACGCTCAGGAGAGTGTGACCTGCCTTTATAATCGGGTGCTGCCTTTAGGGGGTGTGCTGCCTGAGCTGTAAGATGCGCACACCTAGCGCCATCTATGCTAAAATGAACGAATCATTCGATCCGAAAGGAGAGTCGTGCAGACACTAAGTGCCAAGGAGGCCAAAACCCACTTTGGACAGATGATCCTAAAGTCGCAGCGCGAGCCGGTTCGTATAGATAAAAACGGAAAACCGGTAGCCGTGGTGATGTCGATCGAGGCTTACGATCAGATTGAGGCTTGTAAGGCTCAGCAGTTAAAAGAGCAGATCGATCGCTCGGTCAAAGCGATCGAAGCAGGCGATACAGTTGATGGCCGGATGTTTATGAAAGAGCTTCTAGCGGACCGGTAGATGCACTATCGTCTCACGCCTGATGCTCAGGCTGATCTGCGCGAAATCAGGCTCTATACGCTTGATCGTTGGGGCGCAGAGCGCTCTCGGGCCTACCTGGAAGGGTTGACTCAGACACTCGACACCCTTTGCACCATGCCAAAGATGGGCAGGCCGCAAGAAGAGATCCGCCAAGGGCTGCGCTCTCACCTCCATCGCTCCCATTGCATTTACTATCTTCTTATCTTCGATACGCTCTATGTGCTCGGTGTTCTTCATCAGAGTAGGGTGCCGCAGAATCATCTAAAAGGGCGGGAGTTGAATGCGGATCGGTCATTGTGAGCGCTTGACTTTGTGATAGCCCTTGGATAAAATCCTTCAAAAAGTACAGGAATTTGAACATGCAGGTTATCAACTACACGGAAGCACGCAACAACTTCAAGTCGGTTCTTGATCGGGCTTGTGATGACTATGAGCCAACGGTTATCACCCGCAAGAACGGCTCGGCGGCTGTTTTGATCTCGCTGGAAGAGTACAATGGCTTCAAGGAGACAGCCTATCTTCTCTCCACCCCGGCCAACGCCACGCGCTTAGCGGAGTCGATGGAGCAGGCCAAGCGTGGCGAGCTGCTCTCTCAACCCCTCATCGAAGCATGAACCTGCTCTGGACTCCGCACGGCTGGGAGGAGTATCTTTGGTGGCAGGCAAACGATCGGCGTATGCTTAAACGAATCAATCGACTCATCGCCGATATACTTAGAAACCCCAACAGCCTTGAGGGTGTGGGCAAACCTGAGCGACTCAAAGAGAATCTATCCGGCCTAATGTCCCGCCGCATCGACGAGGAGCACCGTCTGGTCTATGAGCCGGGAGAGGGTGTGGTGACTATCTATCAGTGCCGTTTTCATTATTCGTAGGACAGGTTAGCACGACTATAATCAGACTACACCAAATGCCATACCAAGGGGAGATTTGATGCTATTTGAGGAGCATATCACCTATCTTTCTGTGCTGGAAGACGGGAGAGCGGTTCGCAGAAGTGTTGCTGAGCTTTTTGACGCCGAGCGTTTCCCCCGAATCAGTATCGCCTCCTTTGTCGCTTCGCCGGACTATCTTTTTAAGCGACTGGGGGCTTTTACGCATCTGCGCATGGTGCTTGGCGAAGAGGAGAACGCCCAGTCCTTTACCGCCCTGGACTCCGATGGCGAGATAGCCCTCATCCGATCGATCCCCGATGAGAGCATTAAGGAGCGCATCATCTCGCAGGCGTGGCAGTTTCGGGCCATGCCGCCCAAATGCCACCTGCACTCTAAAATCTATCTGCTTGAAGGGGAGGGCGTCGCTAAAGTGATGGTCGGCTCGGCCAATCTCAGCCGCAGCGCCTTTGAGGGCAAGCAGTTTGAGGAGCTGCTGGTCTTTACCGATCCGCAAGTGGTGACGCACTACCAGGAGCGCTTTGAGACCATCTGGCAGACAGGGGTGGAGTGGCTCACCCCCGCTTCGATCAAGCGCCTGAAAAAGGTGGAGCTGCACGCTGCGGAGTCGCACATCCAGAGCGTTGAGGAGAGCGTAGTCGTGGCCGATCAGGTGCGCGTGGGGCAGATGGAGGGTGGTGTGGTGATCACACCGGAGTTTCATGCGGAGGTTTTTCAGGGTAAAGTGGAGCACCTTCGGCGCAACCACGAGGGGCTGGATGAGAAAACCGCAGAGCTGGAGGGCTCCAGCGCCCAGACACTGGAGTTGCAGCAGCAGATCAAGCGCCAAAGCGAGCTGCTCAGCCAGATCACCAAAAAACAAAAAGGCCAGACCGTTCTCAAATCCCCCCAGGAGATCGGGCGCATCAAAGAGGCGCTTTTGCAGACGCTAAGCATCACAAACAAAAAGAGCGAAGCGTTTATGGAGCTTCGGCCCAATCTCGTCTGGAGTAGAAGTGCGAGTGATTTCTACCTGCAGCACGGCGAGCAGCTGCTACCCTACATCACTCCGCCGATCGATACCGAAAAACTCTCAGAGCAGCTAGGGCGCATGGAGCGTTTTATCCGCTCCTATTCGCGCTTTACCAACGCCAAAAACCGCGAGAATGAGAAGAAGATCTTTGAGGCGATCCTCATCACCTTCGCCTCGCCGCTCATGTGGATGCTTCGGGGCGTGTTGAGTGAGGAGCGGGGCCGCGAGA
>PWVP01000074.1 GCA_003561815.1 Campylobacterota bacterium
CCGGCGGGCGCGAACGCATCCCCGAAGGCATCGACCTTCTGAACCGTGGCCTGGCCGACCGGCTGTTCGTCTCCGGCGTGCACGAGACGGCGAGGCTGAACGAGGTCGTCACGGGCGCGGGACGCGCGCCAGCCGCACAGGACGATCGGATCGAGCTGGGGCACGAGGCCCGCGACACGCGCGGCAACGCGCGCGAGACCGCCGCATGGGCCGCCATGCAGGACGTGGAGAGCATCCGGCTGGTCACGGCGTTCTATCACATGCCGCGCAGCCTGCTGGCCTTCGACCGGACGGCGCCGCACCTCACGATCGTCCCCCACCCCGTATTTCCCGAGGGATCGCTCGCGGCCCCGCGCTGGCGCAGCCGGGACGGCCTGCGCCTGCTGGCCGCGGAATACACGAAGTACCTCTTTGCCCTCGCCGGCATGGGCGAGCCGGCATAACAGGGAGCCTGCGGGACATGGCGCGCCTGCGAGCGGGGATATTTTGATTGCGATGGAGAGCCTGGAGCTGGTTAAAGAGACCGCCGCTAAACGGGCGGAATATGAGCGCCAGCGAAGCCTCTCACGCACCACCAAAGCGACCCTTGATGATCTGCACGATCTCATCGCCGAGGGGCGACTCAAGCGACTACCTATCATCCTAAAAGCGGATGTGCAGGGCACGCTTGAAGCGATCGGTCAAAATCTGGAGAAGATGCGTAACGAAGAGGTGAAAGTGGAGATCATCCACTCCGCTGTCGGGGCGATCAGCGAGAGCGATGTGTCGCTGGCCAGTGCCAGTGAGCACGCGGTGATTATGGGCTTTCATGTCAAGCCCAGCCAGATGGTCAAAGAGAAGGCGAAATCCCTGGGTGTTCAGATCGCCAGCTACGATGTGATCTATGAGCTGATTGAGGATGTGAAAAAGATCCTCGGCGGCATGCTTAGCCCCATCACCGAAGAGCGCATCCACGGTAAGGCGGAGGTCAGACAGGTGTTTGATGTGCCCCGTATGGGCCGCATCGCCGGGTCGATGGTGACCGATGGCGAGGTGCTTAAAGGGGCGATCGCGCGCGTGATGCGGGGCGAGGAGGAGCTCTACAAAGGCCGCGTTCAGACCCTTAAGCGCTTCAAAGATGATGTCAAAGAGGTCAAAAAGGGCTACGAGTGCGGCATCGGTCTGGAGGAGTTCACAGAGCTCGAGCCGGGCGATATTATCGAGATCTACAAAGCGGTCGAGGTCGAGGCGAAGTTCGAGGAGCAGTAGTTGGATCCGCACAAGATCAAGCAGCTGCGCGCACAGTCGGCGCTCTATGAGGTGGTGTGCGAGGCGATCGCCACCCTCAACGATGCGGAGCTTTCGGGGCTGGTGGTGCTTGAGGTGCGTCTGGCCCGGGGCAAAAGCGATGCGATCATCTACATCGATGGCAGCGATCTCGACCCGGCCACCTGGCCGCGCCTTGAGTCGCGCCTTCAGAAGGCCAGCGGCTATCTGAGCAAATATATCGTCGCAGCCGAGGGGTGGTTTAAAGCCCCTAAGCTTCACTTTAAAGTGGACGATTCCATCCAGAGAGCCAACCGCATGGATGAACTGTTTGATCGCATCCATAAAAAGGGATCCGATGAGTCTTGAAAAGCAGATCCAGACGCTGGTGGAGAGTGCCGGGGCGAAGCTCTACGATATTGAGATCGCCAAAGAGTCCGGGCGCACCCTCTTTCAGGTCTTTATCACCCGCGAAGAGGGGGGCATGGATGTGGCGCTCTGCGCACAGGTGAGTCGCCTGCTCTCGCCGCTGCTGGATGTGCAGCCGCCGGTGAGTGGAGACTACACCCTGGAGGTCTCCTCACCGGGCATCGAGCGCAAACTGCGCCGGGCGGAGCACTTTCAAGGCGCGATCGGTGAGCGCATCAAGGCCACTTTGAAGGATAAGACCCGCCTAAAGGGGGTGATCGCCCAGGCCGATGAGAGCGGCTTTAGGCTGGAGGACGAGCCGGAGTCGATCCCCTACGATGCGGTCGCCAAAGCCCATGTCCGCCATAGCTGGTAGCCACGCCTTCTATATGACGCTGGCTGCCCAGGCGGCCTCTCAATACCTCTTTTTAACCCACCCCAACCCCGCTGTCGGTGCTGCTGTGCTCGATCGCCACGGCAAACTCTTGGCCCTATCCGCCCACCAGCGTGCCGGTGGCCCCCATGCCGAGGTTTACGCCCTGCAGCAGGCGCTTGCCACCTATCTTAATCCCGAGGCGGCCCGGGCGCTGCTGGCCCTTCAAGCCTCAGAGGCGATCCATCACGCGCTTTTGGAGGCCCATGGCGATCACCTTCGGGGGGCGACGCTCTATGTGACCCTTGAGCCCTGCATGCAGGGGGGCAAAACCCCCGCCTGTGCGCCGCTGATTGCGAAGCTGGGGATTGGTCAAGTGGTGATTGGCGCGTATGACCCCAACGAGAAGATGGCCGGTGGCCTCTCGTGGCTTCGTGCCCAAGGGGTAGAGACGATCGGCCCTGTGGAGCCCGCGCTCTGTGAGCGCTTGATCGCGCCTTTTGTGGCGCTGCAGAAGCGGGGGGTCTATCGCCTCTTTAAGTGGGCGCAGCGGCTTAGCGGCTCGGTTGATGGCGGAGAGATCAGCTGCCCTGAAGCGCTTAAAGAGGTGCACCGCATCCGCCATGTGGCGGATTATCTGGCCATCGGCGGCGATACGGTACGAATCGATCGCCCCACGCTGGATGCGCGCCATGTCCAGGGGCGCGCACCCGATGTGGCGATCCTCTCACGGCGCGATGACTTCGATCGCGAGATCGCGCTTTTTAAGGTGCCCCATCGCCAGGTGCGTATTCAGCCCGATTTGGAGGGGCTTGGCGGACTGGTGCTGATCGAAGGGGGGCCGCGCCTGCTCGATCGGCTCTTTTCTCAGCTCGATGGCCTGCTGGTCTATCAATCCGGCGCACTCAAGGGGGGGCTGAGTGTCGATAGCGATCGCAGTGCCACGGTGCTCTTTAACGATCGGATCGGCACCACCCTTAAGACCCTCTATCGCCCCGATCGTTAAAGAGCGGCAGCCAGATGCCTAGGCAGGCACCTTGCCCCGCCTTTTCGGTCATGGGTGCGATCTGGCCGTGCATGCTCTTCTCGACCAGCATCTTGACCATATAGAGCCCCACTCCTGCCCCTTCGGTGCGCCGCTTGGTGGTGAAGTAGGGATCAAAGAGCCGATCGCGCACCTCCGGATCGATGCCGGTGCCGTTATCGCAGATGCGAATAAGCAGCATCTGCCGCTCCCGGCTCAGCGTGAGGGTGATCTCGCCGGGGTGACGCCCCTGCAGCTGCTCGCGTCTGGCAAGAATAGCGTCTTTGGCGTTGAGCAGGAGATTGAGAAGTGCTTGCTGAAACTCGCCGGCATACCCCATAATCTCCATATGCGAGAGGGTGTCGGGGATGTGGCAGGTGAGCGCAATCTCGAGCTGATCAAACTGGGTGCCCACCAGCGCGCAGGTCTCCTCGATGGCGGCTTTGGCCCGAAACGGAGCGGCGTGGGTATCGGGCAGAAAGAAGCGGCCGAAGCGATCGATGGTCGCTGAGAGGGCGTGCAGCTCTTGCATGATCTTTTTCACCCCCTGCTGCAGATAGGCGCGGTCAAGTTCGCCATACGCCTCCGCTTCGCTGAGATCCTGGGCTAAAACGGCGACATTGTTGATCGGCTGACGCCAGTGGTGGGCGATGGCACTCATCATCTCCGCCATTGCCACCAGCCGCGCCTGCTCAGAAAGAAGCCGCTCTTTGGTTCGGATCTCCTCGATCTTCTCGCTCACCTTGGCTTCAAGTGTTCGATTGAGCTGGGTGAGCCGATCTTTGGCTTCATGCTCCTCGGTGATATCCTCAAAAACCGCCACCACGCCGCATCGTCCCCAGGGGCCGTTGAGCGGCGTGAGGATAAGGCGCAGCTGGTGGGCTGTCTCATCGTGTGCGCGCCACTGGCCGCTGTAGCGCCCCTGGATCCCGTTGTTCAGGTGGGTGCGAATCTGATCGAAGGGGAAGCCAGCGTGGTTAAGGTGCGCAGCGATCGCCTGGCGACTCAAACCCAAAATGGCCATCGCTGCAGGGTTGGCCAGCAAAAGGGTGCCATCGGGTTCGAAAGCCAAAAGCCCCTCACCCATCGACTCGGCGATGCTGGCGATCTCGGCCTGGCTGTGGTGAAGCTCTCTGGTGCGCTCCTCCACCCGCCGGGTGAGTAGGCGGTTTTGGCGGGTGCGCTCCACAGCCGCATACCCCAGTGCCGCCAGGGCGATCAGGGCCAGGGTGGTGGCCACCCAGTGGCGGCGCAGCAGCTCTAAAAGCGTCGGTTCGGCCAGATGGCTGTAGGGCCCTCGCTTAAGCGTGCGCATCAGATCGTGTACCGGTTGATAGTCCAGCGGAATCGTCCAGCCGCCAATCTGCGCAGCGCGGTTGGCCGGGTGGTGCGAGTCGATTCGAATCAGGGCGATCGCCACCTTCTCTGCCAGCGTGGCGGGGGTGTGTTTAGCCTGCGCAAAGGGCCACTCCGGCAAGAGGGGGGTGGAGCTTCGAAACGCAAATCCCTCTATCGCGAGGGGCTCTAGAACGCGCAGCTGCGAAAGCTCGATCACCCCTGAAGCGGCCATGCGCTCCAGGGTGTCGCTGCGCACCCCCCCCGCATCGGCCTGGCCGCTTAGAACGCGCCACACCACCTGATCGTGGGTGCCCTCAAAGGAGAGGATCAGATCCGACTCATTGATGCCGCTCTCTTTGAGTCGTTTAAGCCCCATCAGCCAGCCGCCCAGGGAGTGGGGATGGACCGCTGAAACTCTCTGATGGCGCAGATCGGCAAGCGTGTTGATAGGGCTTTTTTCGCGCACGAATATGGCGCTTCCAAAGCGGGTGTGGCTACGATTTTGAAAATCGCGGTTTTGGAGGGTGGCGATACGGCTGACGCCGTGGCGGTGCTCCATCTCGATGTAGAAGGCGGGGTTGAGGATAATAAAGTCCACCCGCTGCTGCGCTAAAGCGGTGTCAAAGGCGTCAAACTCAAGGGGCAGAATCTCAAAGCGCACATCGGGGATCTGATCGTTTAGATAGGCGGCTGTGGGTTGCTACGCCTCTAAGGCGGCAGCCTCACCCCGGTGGGCGAGCACCCCGATCGTGACACTCTGTGCAGCCTGTAGGGCCACAAGGGTTAAAGCCACCAGCAGCGCTATTCGGCACATTTGCTCACCTTTCTCGATGAAACCAGTTTAGCACATTTGCACGCTCTAGTTCAGGCGTAGGGGGCGGTTGGGCCGGCTTTTGCCCGTGAGGGTGTAGATGATCTGAATGAGGATCATAATGCCCACCGCCTGGATCATGCTGGCCAGGATAAAGGCGAAATACTCACTCTGGCCCAGCAGGCCGCCGCCATAACCGATGGTCGCAATCGCGACTAGAAAGCTTAGCGGCATGGAGTCGCCCAGCCCGAAGAGCACCGTGTTTCGCGCGCCTAAAAACCGTAGATAGACCAGTGAGCTGACCAGCCGAATCGCCACCATCGCCACCACCATCCAGAGCGCCATCGAGAGCACTTGGGTATCAAAGAGGGCCCAGAGCTCAAAGGTGCTGCCCACATAGATAAAGAAGATCGGCACTAAGAAGCCAAAACCAAAGGAGCTGAGCTTCTCGGGCAGGTCCGCTTTGTGCTCAAAGAAGCTGGCGATAAACATCCCCGCCACAAAGGCACCCAGTACCACCTCCAGCCCCAGATAGAGCATTGCGGCCACCAGCACAAAAAAGAGGGCGATGGAGACACGGACATCCTGATCCTGTCGATTGTCATCGGGCATGATGAGCTTTTTAAGCTCGGGAAACCACCAAAAGAGCACCTTCACCCCCTTAAAGAAGGCGATGGCGGCGATCAAAAAGCCCAGCAGGGTTGCCATGATGCGGGCAAACTCCCAGCCCCAGCCGTACTGGACGGTACCACTTAAGATGGTGAGTGCGGCGATGCTGATCAGCTCACCGATAATGCCGATGGTGAGCGCCAGATTGAGCCACGGCTCATTGCGTCCATACTCGTTAATCAGGGCCATAATCATCCCCAGCGAGACGATCGGCAAGGCGGCGATATAGATGGGTGAGAGATCCAGGCTCAGGGTGATAAAGAAGGCGAGGCTGTACATAATCACGAAGTAGGCGATCGCCCGGCGCATCAGGGTGTTGCCGATGCGGGTAAACTCCCGCAGGTTCACCTCCATCCCCGCTAAGAACATCAGGTAGAGAAAACCCACCTTCGCCAGCAGCGGCAACAACCCATCCTCGGCGCTTCCAAACAGCCCCAGCATCGCAGCAACACTGCCGAGCAGAATCTCCACCACCGCCACGGGGATCTTGGTAACCCGGGAGAGAAAGGGCGAGACCATGATCAGAACCGACATGGTCACGATGACAATGATCGCCTCCATAGAAGCCTTAACTTATGGCGCGCAGGGCGATGAGCAGAATAGCTCCAGCAAAGAGATAGCCATCGATGCGATCGAGCACGCCGCCGTGACCGGGCAGGAGTGTGCCGCTATCTTTCACCCCCGCCTGGCGTTTAAGGTAGCTCTCGTAGAGATCGCCAAAGATGGAGGCGAGCGCCACCAGTAGCGAGATGAGCACCGCAATCCAAAGAGCCGGCGCGATCAGCAGCCCGGCGATGGTGCCTAAGATCACCGCAGCGGTCACGCCGCCGGCGACCCCCTCCAGGGTCTTGTTGGGGCTAGAGGGGCTAAAGGGGGTCTGACCGAGCAGCTTGCCGGCGAAGTAGGCCCCCACATCACAGCTGACCACAATAAAGAGCAGCCAGATGAGCGCGGTGATTCCAAACTCCAGATAGAGGCTCAAAAGCAGCAGCATCGGCAGTGTGGGGTAGAGCAGCGGCAGCAGCACCTTCGCATCCACCCGCTGATTAAAGGCGACAATCGAAGCGATCGCAATCAGCGCCGGGATAATCAGATCCTCAGGCTTGGGGTAGAGTCCGGCGGCCAGCCAGATGAGCAGCGCCACCACATAGAGCCACTTAAGCCGCGTGGCCCCAAAGAGGGCGATACTCTCGTGAAAGGCGAGCATAAAGATGATCCCGAAAAAGGCCCATATCAGCCACGGGGAGTGAAAGATCCCCACCGCGGCCACGATTGCCAGCAGAATAAGCCCGGTTTGCCAGCGGGCGATGTCGCTTTTGAGTCGACTAAAGTCCATTTTACACCTTTACATCCAGCAGGTGGATCGATTCGATAAACTCCGGCTCTTCAGGGCGCGACTCTTGATCGGAGCGCTTCTGCTGCTCATCGGCCCCCTGCCGCTGATGCTCCCGATCGGGGTCTACCTCCGCACTCGCCTCTGCCGGACGGGTGCGCTCGATCTCCTCCTTCTTCTCCTGGGAGATTTCTGAAGCGATCATGTTCTGAAAGTCGATTCTACCCTGAACCTGCTGTTGCATCGCCGAGGCGACCGGCGCGCTCTGATTGGTCATGATAACATTTCCAAGGGGGGAGATGGCCATAACAACCTCCTTTTACGATCGCTGCGCCAAAGCTAGAGCGTGATGGCGAGCGTTTTTTGGTGGGTGTAGTTCACCTGCGCCTCTTTTACGATCCTAACATATCTTCGAGGGGTATAATCGACCAGATACGCCCCCCTTTGAGTGACGCTAAACTGTACGCAGAGCCGCGCGGCCTGCTCGATCACCTGAGGGGGGATCTTCTGCTTATCGGTCACGACAATCACATGGCAGGAGGGGCGCGCCTGCAGGTGGAGCCAGAGATCGGTTGCTTTAGCGCGCTTAAGGAGCAGAGCGTTGCCCCGCTCGTTGCGCCCAAGCAGCACTCGAAACCCCTCGATCTCGAAGCGCTCGATCGGTTCGTGGCTGCCTGGATCCCCCTTTTTGCGCCGCTGCTTTTTTAGGGTGAGCCGCGCAAGATCCGCTTCGCTCGTGGCCGCCTGAAGCGCTCTATAAAGCCGCTGATAAAACGCCAGCCGATCGTGAAGGCTCTCCTTTTCGCGAAAGATTCCCCGCGCTTTGGCCTCCAGCCGCCGGGCTTGATGAAACCGTTTGTTGGCCACCTGCTGGGGGGTGCTTGAGGGGTCGAGTTTGAGGGTGATGGGTGCGCCCTCAAAGTCCTCCAGGTGCACCTCGCTGGCGTAGGGGGCAATCTGTGAGAGGTTGGCTAAAATGAGTGAGCCCTCATGGCGCGCCTGCTCGGCCTCTGAAAGAAGCGTATCGGCATCGCTGAGTTGACTAAGCAGCCTGCGAAAATGATCGATGCGCTTCTGGGCGGCTTTAAGCTGCTCGGCTTTGCGCGCGGTGAACCATCGGGCCTCGCGCGCGTGAAACTGCTCTTGAAGGTAGGCGATGATATCCGGGTGATCCTGACTCTGCGGCGCTCTGGGCGGGGGCGGCGGGGGCTGGTAGGGGTAGCCCGGTGCGATGTGTCGGATGCGGTTTTTGAGGTGGTGAAGCGCCTCGATCACCACGCCGTCTGAGTCGATTAAGATGGCGTTGCTGTGCCGCCCGGTCAGCTCCAGAATCAGCGTGCTTTTGTGGGATTTGTAGCCGCCGCTCTTCTCAAACCCTAAAGAGAGCACCTTATCTGCCGCATCGAGCCGGATCGTCTGGAGTGTGGCCCCATCGAGCTGGCGCTGAAGCTGCACATCGAAGGGGGCGCTAAAGGGGCGCACGCTGTAGCCTTCGTGCAGATCGGGGACAATCAAAGCCCCCGAGGGGCTCAGATCGACTAAGAAGGGGCGCTGGCCGAAGAGAAGCTCCAGCCGGTTTTCATCCACCCGCCGGGCGCGCTTGAGCCGGGTGCGCGGCCACACCTGTAGCAGCGCGGCGATCATCCAGTGCTTCATCAGCGCGGCTCGCGCGCCTTTCGGTTGCGCTCCTGGGTAAACATATCACCAAACTCCACCACAAACTCCCCGCAGGGGCGGCAGTGTGTCTGATCGGCCTTAGCGGCAAAAAAGGTGCCGCACTGAGCGCAGTTGCGCCACTCAAACGCGGCCAGGGTGCGAGGCTGCTGCCAGCTCTCAAGCGTGGCGCTGCGCTTGGCAGTGATGGCTTTCTCCTGGCAGACCAGCGAGCAGATGGTGCAGCGCACGCAGCTTTCGGGTGTGAGCTGCAGATGCCCTTGGGGGTTCTGCATCAAGAGCGCGCCGGTGGGGCAGAAGCGCGCACACTCCTGGCAGCCGGTACACGCCTCTTGATTCAGCTCGATATGGCCAAAGAGAGGGCTCGTAGCCTCCGGGTGGCTCTTCTGGTAGGGCTTGAGGGTATTGGCCAGAAGGAGCTGCCGCTTCGGGGTGGGGGTCTTATGGTGGCTGACACTTTTAAGCGGCTGCTCAGGGGTGACACGGCTCTGGGCGGCGCGGTGAAGCAGCTTGGTAAAGAAGCTGCGCCGATCGCTGGCCTGACGGCTCGCTTCGGTGGCGATTAGGTGGGGGTGATCGAGCTGCTTTAAGAGATCGTTGGCCACCTCGATACGGCTGTGGATGAGCTTGAGCAGGTGGCCCTCAGGATCGCTTGAACACCCTTCACACGAAGCGAGATCGCAGCTAAAGGGGCGCTCTTTTCGCAACGCCATCACCACCAGATGCTCCGGGGAGAAAGCCGCCAGACAGGGGGTGTTGTGTCGGCAGCTTAGTGTCGTCTGCTGCGACTGGATAAAGAGCAGGGTGAAGTGGTTCTCGTCAAACCCCTCCAGGCTGAGCGCTTCGCTGGGGCAACCACCGATACAGCCGCCACATCCGTTGCACCGCTCAGGGTCGAGGGCCAGCCGGTTGTTGCGCCGCAGGGTGAACGCCTCCTGTGCACACGCCTGAAGACAGGCCTCGCAGCCGCTTTGGGTGTGATCGGTGAGCAGACAGCGCAGCGGATCCAGCGCGATCATGCCGCCTCTTTTGTCAGCAGGGTGTAGTCGCTTAGGAGAAACTCCCGGGCAAAGTCGCAGCTATCGCGGTAGAAGGGGGTCTGGGCCATCTGGGATTGGGTGAGCAGATAAGCCGGTGCCCAGCGCAGCAGGTGATCGGAGAGAAACGCCTGCTGTGCGGCGCGGTCGTTATTGGTGATAAGCGCCTCCATAAACCCCAGCTCGATCGCGAGGTGATCGGGGGCGGTGAGGTGGGTGAAGTTCATGTTCACCTCAAAGCCGTGGCGGTGGTAGAAACCCATCACCGGGTTTTGAAGCCCCACGGGGATCTCGCGGCTGTTGTCGCGCACCGCCGACTCGATGGGGGGCAGCTGCACCCAAAAGAGCGAGGTGAAGTCCACATTGAGCGCCTTTAGAAGCGTCTCTTGAGACTCCTCATTCATCCAGCGGTAGCTCTCCTCGCCCAGCCCCTGAAGCAGCGAGGGTTGATCGAGCAGGCTTTTAAGCAGCGGCTCATCGAGCACATCGGTAAAGAGGCGCGAGAGGAAGGCGTAGATATCTCTTCGATTCTCATCAGGCATCGGTTTCATCTCCGTTTAGAGGATTGTGGGTATGATTTTACCCAAAGAGGGGCGTGATCTTCTTGATCGCCGCCATAAGGGTTGACTGTGTACCGACAATGGATAAAGCCGCTTTGCGATCGACTCTTTGCGGCGCTTTTGCTGGTGGTGCTCTCGCCGGTGATGCTGCTGGTGGCGATCGCTGTGCGGCTGGTGCTGGGAAAGCCGGTGCTTTTTAGGCAGGATCGGCCCGGTTTGGGGGGGCGGATCTTTACCCTCTATAAGTTTCGCACCATGTCCGATAGGCGCGATGAGCGCGGTGTGCTGCTGCCCGATGAGGTGCGTCTGGGTCGCTTTGGGCGCCTGCTGCGCAGCTTGAGCCTTGATGAGCTTCCACAGCTTATAAATATCCTGCGCGGGGAGATGAGCTTTATCGGTCCCCGGCCGCTTCTGGTGGCGTATCTGCCCCGCTACAGTGCTGAGCAGGCGCGCCGCCATACGGTGCGTCCAGGTATCACCGGTCTGGCGCAGATCCATGGTCGAAACGCCCAGAGCTGGTCGGATCGCTTCGCGTGGGATGTGCGCTATGTCGAGCAGCTTAGCCCGGCGTTGGATCTTCAGATTGCGCTTAAAACCGTGGCGAAGGTGTTTAAACGCGAGGGGGTGAGCGCTGCTGATCACGCCACCATGCCCCCCTTTCTGGGCAATGGCGATCGGGTCTACATCTTCGGTGGTGGTGGCCACGGCCGTGTGGTGGCCGAGAGTGCCGCCCGCGCCGGGCTCCGAGTCGAGGGGTTTATCGACGAGAACCCCGATCGCGGCATACGCTACCAGGCGTTTTTAGAGCGGTGCCAAGAGGCGCTTTTTGGGGTGGTGCCGGCCATCGGTGATAACCGTATCCGCCGGCGCTGCACAGAGCAGCTGCGCCGTGATGGGGTGCTGATTGTCTCCGTGATCGATCCGGCGGCGGTTATCTCGCCCAGTGCCCATGTGGGTGCCGGCGCGGTGGTGCTTGCCGGGGCGGTGATCAACGCCTCTGCGCGGGTAGAGGAGGGGGCGATTGTCAACTCCTCGGCGGTGATCGAGCACGACTGCGTGGTGGGGGCCTATGCACACATCTCCCCCAATGCCACCCTGGCCGGTGAGGCGGTGGCGAGCCCGCTTAGCCATATCGGCGCCGGGGCGACGCTCCTGCCAGCGGCGGTGGTGGGCAAAGGGAGCATTATCGGCGCCGGGGCGGTGGTGCGCCAAGCGATCCCCCCCTTTGTGACCGCAGTGGGGATTCCAGCCCGCGTGATCCGAATCGATGAGGAGGGCACCGATGGCTAAGGAGCGGATCTTTCTCTCGCCACCGCATATGGGCGGTCAGGAGCAAGCCGCCATCGAGGCGGTCTTTAAAAGCAACTATATCGCACCGCTGGGTGAAGCGGTCAGTGGCTTTGAGGCGGATGTGCGCGCCTTTTGCGGTGTCCCCTATGCGCTGGCACTCAGTAGCGGTACCGCTGCGCTTCATCTGGCGTTGCGGCTAGCGGGTGTAGGGCCTGGCGATCGGGTGGCGGCAAGCAGCTTTACCTTTATCGCCTCTGTCGCCCCGATCACCTATCTGGGCGCCACGCCACTTCTGATCGATAGCGAGGCGCGCAGCTGGAATCTGGATCCCAACCTTCTGGAGCAGGCGTGTCAGGAGCAGCCTATCAAGGCGCTGGTCGTGACCCATCTTTATGGGCAGTGTGCGGATCTGACGGCCATCATGGCGATCTGCGATCGCTTCGGTGTGGTGCTGATCGAGGATGCGGCGGAGTCGCTTGGGGCGCAGTGGCGGGGGCGTCAGAGCGGCACCTTCGGCGCGTTTGGGGTCTACTCTTTTAATGGCAACAAGATTATCACCACCAGCGGTGGCGGGATGCTCGTTGGCCACGATGAGAAGAAGATGGCCCACGCAGCAAAGCTCGCCACCCAGGCCAGAGAGCCGGTGGCGCACTACGAGCACTGCGAGGTGGGCTATAACTACCGCTTGAGCAATGTGCTCGGTGCCATCGGCCGGGGCCAGATGCAGGTTTTAGCCGATCGGGTGGCGCAGAAGCGGGCGATCTTTTCGTTCTATCAGGAGCAGCTAGGGGATCTGCCGCTTCACTTTATGCCGGAGCTACCCGGTTCAGAGGGCAACCGCTGGCTCACAACGCTCTGCATCGATCCCAAAAGCGGCGTCACCCCGCAGCAGGTGCGCCTGGCGCTTGAAAAGGAACAGATCGAGTCGAGACCGCTTTGGAAGCCGATGCATCTACAGCCGGTCTTTGCAAAGATGCCCAGCAGGTTAAACGGTGTGAGTGAAACGCTCTTTGAGAGGGGGCTCTGTCTGCCCAGTGGAACGGCGATGGACACATCGGATCTTCAGCGGGTAGTGGCCGCCTTTCGCGCCTGCTTTTAGGCCATAAAAAAAGCCCGCCACCTCGGTGAGGTGACGGGCCTAAGAGGCGGGCGTGCCAGTAGCACACCCTCAGAAGCATTACTTCCCGATCTCTTTAAACTCACTCTTTTTCCAGAGATAAGCCAGAACGGTCAGCAGCAGGAAGTAGCCGACAAACCAGATACCTAAGCGGTTTCGCTCTTCGATGTTGGGATCGCCCACCTCCTCTAGATAGGCGACTACCCTATCCTGTGCCGCCTCATTAAGACCGACACGGGGCATCGCCGTACCCAGAAGGTGCTTCTGGGGATCGTTGATAAAGGTGGTGAGGTAGCCTCCACCGTGCGAGAGGATCATGGTGCTTAGATCCGGCGGGCGAACCCCCAGATAATCCTCCAGTGCATCCATGTCCGCTTTGAGCGCCATGTTGTCATAGTCGACGCTGTGACAGCGGGCACACGCATTCATGGTGATCTCGCGGGGCGTGATCTCATTGATCGGCTTCGCGATGGTGCGGAAGTAGGCGAGCATATTCGCCAGCTCCTCATCCCCGAGCCAGGCGTATCCGGGCATCTTGTTAAAGAAGCCGGCGACGCGGTTGTTAAACCCATCAACGGTGCGGACATGGTCGTTGATCAGCCGCTCACTATCTTCGGGGCTTTTTGCCTTCGCCTCAGCAAGCGCTTCACGCTGATGCATGGTGTGGCTGGTGATGAAAGAGGCCTCAGCCGGATCTTTCAAAAACGCCATCAAGAACACCTCATCATAGAGGCTGCTGATATTGGAGAGATCCGGCGGCAGCAGGCCGTTGGCGGCAATCAGCTGCTCATCGCTCATCATCTCAATACCGTCTGCGGAGATGGTGTGACACGCGGCACAGTTGGTCTCCACAGCGATGCGGCCCGCTGCCGGGTCGCCCTGCTCAATCATCGCAAGCACCTCACGGCGCTCACGATCCACCTCCGAAGCGGTCTGCGCCTCAGGGTGCAAATCGGCAAAGGTGAAGTCCGCCGGTGCAACCGGCGGGTAGAAGACTTTATGGGCATAGGTCTCCACGCCCCAGTACAGAACAGCTGTAAAGGCGGCGAGGATCGCCAGAATTTTCAGCTCTTTCATTTAGGCGGCCTCCCTTTCTCGTTTTTTGCGCTCCATGCTGCTCAGAAGCGGCATCAGAACCAGCACCAGAAGCAGGAAGCTAACCGAGAGTACGAGACCTACCCAGGCGTTGGGGCCAGTGGCGGGCAGTTTACCGTAGATGGTCAGACCTACCAGGGTGATCATCAGCGCCCAGAACCAGTACTTCATGTAGGGGCGCTTGTGCATCGGCAGAACCTTCGGATCGCGATCGAGCCACGGGAAGAGGAAGAAGACCACATTGGCGATACCAAAGGCGATCAGACCCAGATCGGAGCTGAAGAAGAAGCCGCGTAGCACCTCATAGGACCAGAGGAAGTACCACTCAGGATAGATAAACTGAGGGGTCACCATCGGGTCAGCCGGAATGGCGTTAACCGGATCCAGGGCGAAGTGGTAGCCGTAGAAGACCAGGAAGAAGAAGAGGGTCATGACGACACACATCACGAAGATATCCTCTGCCATGAACTTCGGCCAGAAGGGCATCACTTTGGAGTTCTTCTTGTCGCCCGCCTGGTATTTGCGCGCTTCGGCTTCGAAGTCGCAATCCTCACCCTCTTCGGTGTTCACATGGGGGGTGCGCAGGGCATAAAAGTGCAGGCCCAAAATCAGCATAATCACCACCGGCAACAAGAAGACATGGAGCATAAAGAAGCGGGTCAGTGTGGCATCACCTACCACATAGTCGCCTCGAATCCAGATCACCAGCTCCGGTCCGATAATGGGAATCTCACCAAAGAGGTTGGTGATCACCGCCGCGGCCCAGTAGCTCATCTGTCCCCAGGGGAGCATGTAGCCGCTAAAGCCCGCTGCACAGAAGGTTACAAAGAGCAGCACACCTGAGAGCCAGATCAGCTCACGGCCGGACTTAAAGGAGCCGTAGTAGAGGCCGGTGAACATATGGATGTAGATAAAGAGGAAGATCAGAGTTGCCGCCACAGCGTGCATATGCCGAATCAACCAGCCAAACGCCACCTCATGCATGATAGTGTAGTTTACGCTGTAGAAGGCCAGCTGGGTGTCGGGCTTGTAGTACATCATCAAGAAGATGCCGGTAATCACCAGAACCGTAAAGAGGGTGGCCAGCACCATCCCGAAGCTCCAGAGGAAGTTGATCCGCTTAGGGATCCAGTACTCGGTCATCAGGACTTTGGTCAGGGTCGTCGTCTGTAGACGCTGGTCGAACCACTCGCCTACGCTGTTTGCTTTTTTTAATTCTGCCATGCCTGCTCCTTACGCCTGCGCCACGAGGCGGTGGTACTCTTCGCTCTCTTCACCGAGAACAAGAAGGGTTCCCTCAATTCTAAAGGGCGGAATATCCAGTGCGCGAGGCGGCGGGCCGAAGGTGACTTCACCGCTGGCGTCAAACTCGCCACCGTGACAGGCGCACTGAAAGAGACGCGCGCTCGGTGACCAGGCCGGAATACAGCCCAGATGCGTACAGATGGCGATCGCCACCGTGTAGGGCTCTCCGTTGATCATCACATCCCGAGCGGGATTGGGGGCCATATCCTCATCTTTTTTCAGAATAAAGACCGGGTTACCCCGATACTCCACCCGTCTTAGATCCCCTTTGTCCATGCGAGAGACATCCACCTCGGTGATGCCTGCCGCGACAACACTCGGAAGCGGATCCCAAGTGCGCTTCATTCCATAGAGTGCAACCACACCGCCTGCAGCGGCTGCTACACCCAATGCGGTACCGGCTCCCTTGATAAAGCCGCGCCGATTGGCGTTAAACCCCATAGCTTACCCCTTTCTGGATAGTTCTCTTTGTGTAATGGTTCTTTGTTGGCAGGAGGGTGCATCGCGCCGCCCCTGTGCCGGTTAAGAGACGGTGGCCATTTTATCAGCGTCGCGCTTTAAAAGCCGTCAAGCCGGATGGGGCGGTTTTGTAGTAAATTTAGCTTTTTAGCTGTTTTTCTTCAGATAGACCGAAAGAATATCGATCGCGGCGGGGGTGATGCCGCTGATGCGGCTTGCCTGATAAAGATTCTTAGGTTGGGATTGTTTGAGTTTCTGGACCACCTCTGCTGAGAGGCCGCTAATCTGCCCATAGGCCAGACTCTCGGGCAGGCGTTGATCCTGCAAAGTTACCATTCGTGACACCCGTTCACGCTCTTTTTTGAGGTAATGGAAGTACTTGGCATTAATGAGAATCTGCTCAACCGTCGCCTCGGGGAGCGTGTCGAAGCGGTCGGTGAGCCCAAAAAGCTTCGTAGCGGTAAAGCCGGGCCGGGCGGCGATATTGATCAGTGCGGTCTTCTCGACGATGCGCTCCTCACCCAGATCGGCGAGCCGCTGAAGGTTCTCGCGGCTGTTGGTCAGGTGGTTATTTTCCAGCCATGAGAGTGCCTCTTTTAGATCCTGCTCCTTTTGGGCGATGGGATCGTATGTCGATTTTTTAATCAAACCCAGCTCAAACCCGTAGCGGCTTAAGCGCAGATCGGCGTTATCTTCGCGTAGCATCAATCGGTGTTCGGCCCGGCTGGTAAACATCCGGTAGGGCTCCTGGGTCCCTTTGGTGACCAGATCGTCGATCAAGACACCGATATAGGCCTCATGGCGGCCTAGAATCAGCCGATCGCGCTTTTGGATCTGCAAAGCGGCGTTGATGCCCGCCATCAACCCCTGTGCCGCCGCCTCCTCATAGCCGGTGGTGCCGTTGATCTGGCCAGCCAGATAGAGCCCGGCGATCTTTTGGGTCTGGAGGGTGTGATCCAGCTCGGTTGGCTGGACAAAATCATACTCGATCGCATAGCCCCAGCGGGTGATCTCGGCTCTTTGCAGGCCGGGTATGGTGCGAATCATCGCCGTCTGCACATCGGTGGGCAGAGAGGTGGAGAGGCCGTTGATGTAGTACTCATCGGCGGCGATGGACTGGGGCTCGACAAAGAGCTGGTGGCTGTCGCGATCGGCGAAGCGATCGATCTTATCCTCGATACTCGGGCAGTAGCGCGGCCCCACCCCCTCGATCTGGCCGGTAAACATCGGCGCGCGGTGGAAGTTCTCGCGAATGTGCCGGTGGGTCTCTTTGTTGGTGTGGGTGATGTAGCAGGGCAGCTGCTGGGGCGAAAAGCGGGTGTGATCGGTGCGGAAACTAAAGGGGCGCGGGTAGGGCTCGCTCTCCTGGATCTGCATCTGACTAAAGTCGATGCTTTTGCCGGCGATGCGTGCGCAGGTGCCGGTTTTAAGCCGGCCCATCTGTAGGCCCAGCTTTTTAAGCGCCTCGCTCAGTCCGGTGGCGGGCAGCTCCCCCATGCGCCCCATCGCCGCGGTGGCCTCCCCCACATGTACGCGCCCGTTTAAGAAGGTGCCGGTTGTCAAGATGACCGCTGGCGCCTGGTAGCTCAGCCCCAGTGCGGTTCTCACCCCGCAGATGCGGCCCTGATCGGTGATGAGATCGGTGATCATATCCTGCATCAGGCTGAGGTTGGGCTCTGCGAGCAGGGTGGTGCGCGCGATCAGGCTGTAGCGATCCATATCGATCTGCGCCCGTGAACCCCGCACGGCGGGGCCTTTGCTGGCATTGAGGATGCGAAACTGCACGCCCGCGGCATCGGTGATCAGCCCCATCTCGCCGCCCAGGGCATCGAGCTCTTTGACCAGGTGGCCTTTGGCCAGGCCGCCGATGGCGGGGTTGCAGCTGATGGCACCGATCTTTTCGATCTGCATACTCACCAAAAGGGTACGACACCCCATCCGGGTGGCGGCGAGGCTCGCTTCGATGCCCGCATGGCCCCCACCGACGACAATTACATCATATTCTGCCCATTTTGCCGATTTCATGGCGGAATCTTAATCCGCAGGCGGTTAAAGAGAGATTGATTAAAATTCAATTAAATATGAAAAGAGAGGACGGCGCGGTGGAGCACCCGATCGGTCAGGAGCTGAGCGAGATTTTAAGCGACCTTGACCGCATCAGCGATCTGATTGCCCAGAAAGAGTCGGAGCTGGGGCTGGTTCGCACACTCGAGCTTCAAGCGGTTGAGAACGACTGCTATGCGCTGCACATCGACGAGCGCACCTACTATCTGGACGAGACGCAGCTGGCGCTTCTGGCCGATCGTATCGCCGTGCTGCGGGGGCTGGCTTGAACCGATCGGCGCACTGGCTGCAGCCGACCAACCTGAAGCGGGTCTGGTTCTTTCTGCTCTTTGATGCGGTCTTGAGCCTGATCACCTTCTATGCCGCCTATCTGCTCCGTTTTGCGATGGATATCCCCGAATCCTTTATGGTGGGCCTGCCCGCCTATCTGGCGGTGCTGCTGGTTTTGAAGCTGCTTTTTATGGGGCTCTTTGGGGTCTATCAGATCCCTTGGCGCTACTTCTCACTCGATGGGCTTGAGCGGCTGGCTAAAGCCCACATCGCCGCCTACGCGCTCTTCTTTGGTGGCTATCAGTTTATCGACTCGCTGCTCTATGCACTGCCGGATTTTCCCCGATCGGTGGTCTTTATCGACTTCGCCCTCTCGCTGATGGCGCTGGGGGCTTTGCGGATTGCCAAGCGGCTCTTTTTAGAGAGCAAAAGCGCTTCGGGCAAGGCGGCGGTGATTATCGGCACCGGGCGCGAGGGGGAGTTGATGGCGCGCTACCTCTATAGCCGCGAGAGCGGGCTTTTTCCCCTCTTTTTTGTCGATGACTCCCCCCAGCGCAGGGGTTTGAGGATCCAGAACCTTCCGGTAGTACCGCTTGAGGCGCTTGAGGAGCTGGTGGGGCGTTATGGGATCGAGGCGGCGGTGATCGCTGCGCCCCCTAAGGGGTTGACGCTCGAAGCGCTCTATCGCCGCCTAAGCCAGATGGGGATCGAGACCATCAAGGTCGCGCGGCTGCTGGATGAGGGGGATGCGCGGATTAAGGATCTCAGCATCGAGGATCTACTCGCCCGCGCGCCCAAAGATCTCGACACCGAGGCGATCGGCCGCTTTATGCAGGGCAAGCGGGTGCTGATTACCGGGGCGGGGGGGAGCATCGGCAGTGAGCTCGCCCGCCGTGCGCTGCGCTACGGCGCAGAGGCGCTGATACTGGTCGAGAGCAGCGAGTACAACCTCTATGCGATCAGTGAGGAGCTGGAGGGGCATGCGATCACGCCCCGGCTGCTCAGCGTCTGCGATCGATCGGCACTCAAGGCGCTCTATGGCGAGCACCGGCCCCAGATTGTGCTCCATGCGGCGGCCTATAAACATGTGCCGCTGGTGGAGGCCAACCCCCAAACGGCGATCTATAACAACATCCAGGGCACCCTCAATGTGATCGATCTGGCCATTGAGCACGGTGTGGAGACCTGCGTGCTCATCTCCACCGATAAGGCGGTGCGCCCGACCAGTGTGATGGGGGCGAGCAAGCGGGTGTGTGAGCTCTACGCGCAGAATGTGCCCAGTGGGGATACCCGGGTGGTGGCGGTGCGCTTTGGTAATGTGCTCGGATCGAGCGGCTCGGTGATCCCCCGCTTTAAGCGGCTGATTGAGCAGAACCGCCCACTAACGGTGACCCATGCGGAGATGACCCGCTACTTTATGCTCACCCGCGAGGCGGTGGATCTGGTGCTTCAGGCGGCGAGTCTGGGTCAAGGCGGCGAGGTGTTTGTGCTCGATATGGGGCAGCCGGTCAAGATCGCCGATCTGGCCCGGCGGATGCTCCAGATGGCCGGTCGTGAGGATCTGGGCATCATCTTTACCGGTCTGCGTCCGGGCGAGAAGCTCTATGAGGAGCTTTTGATCGATGAGGGCGATGGCAAAACCCGCTACGAGTCGATCTTTGTGGGGCGGCCCACCCCCCGGGCGATAGCAGAGTTGAAACAACAGATTGGTACACTCTTAGAAGCGTCCGATCCAGTCGCTGCGCTGAAGGCGATCGTGCCGGAATTTCACCACAACAAGGGAGCGTAGATGCAGTCGATTTTCAGGGAGTACGATATTCGGGGGATCTTTAATGAGGAGCTAAACGAGCAGACGGTTAAGCAGCTCGGGCTCTTTCTGGGCCGCGAGGTGGGTAGTGGCCAGACGGTGGCGATCGGCTACGATGCGCGCACCCACTCGCCGATCCTCTTTGGGTGGCTGGCCAGCGGCTTTAACCATGCGGGGGTGAAGGTGCTCGATCTGGGGCTCTGCCCGACGCCGGTGAGCTATTTTGCCGGGTATCAGCACTTCGACGGGGTGCAGCCGGGCGCATCGGTGATGATTACCGGCAGCCACAACCCACCCGAATACAACGGCTTTAAGATCACCATCGGCAATCAACCCTTCTTCGGCGAGCAGATCTACGCACTGGGCCGGGCGATGCGCGATGCCGCTTTTGAGGCGATCGGGGATAACCCCGCCGCGACGAAAGTCGATGGGCTCGATCGCTATATCCGCTATCTGATCGAGAGCTTTTCGCACCTAAAGGGGATGAGAGAGCAGCTGGTCTTTGACTGTGGAAACGGGGTGGCCGCTGTGGCGCTTGAGCCGGTTTTAAAAGCGCTTGAGATTGCCGCGCCGGTGCTCTATGCTGAGCCCGATGGCACCTTTCCCAACCATCACCCTGACCCGAGCGAAGAGGAGAATCTCGAAGATCTCAAACGCGCCCTGGCCCAGGAGGGGGCGCACTACGGTTTCGCCTACGATGGGGATGCCGATCGCATCGCGCTGATTAGCCCCAAATACAACTTCAAAGGCGATGTGCTCGCCCTCTTTCTTGCGCGCCATATCGACCATCCGATCGTCATCGGCGAGGTGAAGTGCTCGCAGGTGATGTATGACGAGATCAATAAGTTCGGTCAGGCGATCATGTATAAAACCGGACACAGCAACCTGAAGGTGAAGATCAAAGAGACCAAAGCGAGCTTCGCTGCTGAGGTGTCGGGGCACCTCTTTTTTAACGATCGCTACTACGGCTATGATGATGCGATCTATGCGACTTTGCGGCTGATGGAGCTGATTCAGGCGGGCTTTGATTTTGACGGGGAGTTAGAGCGGCTACCGAAGCTCTACAGCACCGATGAGCTGAAGGTCAAAGCGACCGAGGAGAGCAAGTTTGCCATCATCGATCGGCTCCGCGAGGCGCTGAAAAATCCCCCGGCGGATTTTCCGGCGATCCGCGAGGTGATTACCATCGACGGGGTGCGGGTGGTGTTTGAAAAGGGCTGGGGTCTGGTGCGCGCTTCGAACACCACACCGGTGCTGGTCACCCGCTTTGAGGCCCAGAGCCCCGAAGCGCTGGAGCAGATTCAGAGCGCGATGATGGCGCTTTTAAGGGAGTGCCAATGATGCGGTTTTTTCTGCTGCTGGCCCTGCTGGCCAGCGCTCTGTGGGCCGATGGGGCGATCGAGGCCAACGGCCTGAAGCTCCAGATCGATCCGCTGGGGCCCGATCGGGGCCGCTTTCAGCTGGTTATCGGAGCCGATCAGGCGCGCCAGCTGGCCGATGAGCTGGAGCTTCGGGTGGGCGAAGGGGAGCAGGAGCAGACCATTATCCTGCGCCGCGAGATGGATCGCACCGGCGAGCCGGTGGGCGATCGGCTCTATGAGGCGGTGGACTTTCTGCCCGAAAACCCCGCACAGCCCTACTACCTGCGCGGACTCTACGGCAAAAACGATGATACGGCGGTGATGATCCGCTTGATTCTCTTTCGGTGGTAGCATGTCCCGTGCTTTTGTGATGCTTGACACCGAAACCACCGGTGCGGGGCCAGCCGATCGCCTCTGTCAGATCGCGTTTATCGTGGCCCAAAACGGCGTCGAATTGACGCTGCATCAGGATCTCTGCAAGCCGCCGCTGCCGATCGCTACCGGAGCGATGGCGGTGCACCATATCACCCCGGAGATGGTCGAAAACGCGCCGGAGTACGCCGCGTGTGAGAGTGCTGCGCGTCTGGCTGAACTGAATAACGGCGAGAATATCCTGGTGATCCACAACGCCCCCTTTGATGTGGCGATGCTCGAGCGCGAAGGGGTGGTGTGGCAAGGGCCGGTGATCGACACACTCCGCTGTGCGCGCCATCTGATTGAGAGCGAGAGCCACGCGCTGCAGTTTCTGCGCTATCATCTGGGGCTCTACCGCGAGGAGCCGGCTATCGCCGATCGGCTCGGTGTGGCGATCGCCGCGCACGATGCGGCGGGGGATGTGGCGGTGCTCTATCTGCTGATGCAGCATCTGCTGGAGAGCGTGGGCAAAAGCGCCGCCGGGATTGAGCAGCTGGTGACGCTTAGCGGTCAGCCGGTGCTGCTTAAGAAGTTTCGTTTTGGTAAATATAAGGGGATGGCCTTTGAGGAGATCGCTAGAAGCGATCCGGGCTATCTTGACTGGCTCTTAAAGAGTGAGATGCAAAAGAGCGAGCCCGATGAGGATCTGCGCCACACGCTTGAGAGCTATCTGCAGGGGCGCGCGGGGTGATCAAGCTCACGCTTCTGAGCATCTGGGTGCTGCTGGCGTTTGTGCTGCTAGCGGGGATTTTATCCTTTATCGCGCTCAAGATCTACGAGGCGTTTAAAAAGGAGCCGGTCAAGCACGCTGCGCCGGTGCCCAATATGGCGCTCAAGGATATGGAGGCGCTGGTGCAGGAGAAGAGCACCCCCCGCGAGGATCTCATTAAGGTGATCAAAGCGCTGGCGGCGCACCACGCGATCCCCCCTAAAAAGGATGGCAAGCCCCCTAAAGAGGCCAAACGGTATCTGGATATGATCTTTACGCTCGCCAGCCATAAAAGCCTCAACGACGATCTGGTTCAGGAGATGTACGACCTGCTCACCGAGACCAACCCCATCTATGTGCGGGAGTTTAGCCGTGCGCGATCCAGGCGTTAGCGCGGCGATTCTGGCCGGGGGGAGATCCAGCCGCATGGGGCGGGATAAGGCGCTGCTGCCCTTTGGGGGGTATCAGACGCTGATGGAGTACCAGTTTCGAAGATTAGAGCCGCTTTTTTCTCAGGTGGCGATCTCGCTTAAAGAGGATAAGCTCCCTTTTCAAGCGCCGATCGTTTATGATCGCGCCGCGATTTCTGCCCCACTGGTGGCGCTGGTGGCGATTTTAGAGGCGGCCGGGTGCGATCGGGTCTTTGTGATCGCGGTGGATACGCCGTTTTTTAGCGCCGATGCGATCGCGCAGCTTTTAAGCGTGGAGGCGCCGGTGGTGATGGCCCGCACACCCAGTGGCACCCATCCGCTTGCGGCGATCTATCACCGCAGTGTGCTGCCGGTTTTTAAAGAGGCGCTCACAAGCGGCGAGTTGGCGCTGCACCGCGCGCTAAAGGGCACTTCGGTGGTCTATGTGGATTTTGAGGAGAGGCTTTTGATGAATCTAAACCATCCCCACGAATATGAGGCAGCACAGTGCGTATCGGCCTGATTTCGGACAATCACCACGCCTTCGATCGGCTCGAACTGGCGCTGGATAAGTTGCTAAATGAGGGGATCGATCGGCTGCTGCATGCGGGGGATATGGGTCATGAGCGGGTTCTCGCGCGGCTTGGAGCGCTTGAGGTGCCCGCCCAGGCGGTCTTTGGCAACAACGACTACGCATTTTTAGAGCAGCAGCCGCGCTACGCGGTGGAGCTGGAGCCGTGGTGCTTCGCGGTGGGCGATCTGAAAATCAAGCTGATGCATCTGCCCAAGTGGCTCCACCCCGAAGGGGCGGATCTTGTGGTGTTTGGCCACACCCATCTGCCCGCGGCCAGAGTGCATGGGCAGAGCCTGATTATCAACCCCGGTGAGGTGTGTGGCCGCGAGAGTGGGCTGACGCAGTGTGCGATCGTCGAGCGCCTGAGCGATCGCTGGCAGGTGCGGCAGTTTCACCACTGCGGTCAAACATGGCGCGAGGAGAATCAGGAGCTGCCGTTTGGCTAAATCGATCTTTTTATGTGCGATCAGCAATATCGCCAGCGGCAGCTGCCACGAAGATTGCGGGTTTTGCACCCAGTCGGTGCGCTGGCGGGCCGATATCGAGCGGTATAAGGCCAAACCGATCGAGACCATCGTGGCCGAGGCTAGAGCCGCCCGATCCGCCGGTGCGGTGGGGTTCTGTCTGGTGACGGCGGGTAAGGGGGTGAATGAACGCACCCTTGCGTTTGTCTGCGAGGCGGCCAGGGCGGTGCAGGCGGAGGAGCTGGGTCTGAAGCTGATCGCCTGCAACGGCACCGCAAGCCGCGAACAGCTGCGCGAGATGAAAGCGGCAGGCATCAACGCCTATAATCACAATCTCGAAACGAGCGAAAGCTTTTACCCCAAAATCTGCACGACACACGGCTGGCGGGAGCGCTATGAGACCTGCGAAAATGTTAATTCCGAAGGACTGGATCTGCTCTGCGGCGGGATTTTCGGACTGGGTGAGAGCGGGGCCGATCGGGAGGATTTTTTGCAGGCGGTTAAGAGCCTGCAGCCTAAAACCGTGCCGCTGAACTTCTTTATCACCAACCCCGCACTGCCACTTCAGCAGCCGGTGATGGCCAGTGATGAAGCGCTTTTTTGGGTGCGTCGCGCCCGTGAGGTGCTGGGCGACAAACCGCGCATCATGCTCGCGGGCGGCAAAGAGCAGGCCTTCGGCGATCGGCTGATGGAGGGGCTCGAAGCGGGGGCCAATTCGCTGGTGGTGGGCAACTATCTGACTACCACCGGCATGGATAGCCGCGCGCTACACGATAGGCTCAAAAACGCCGGTTACGCCGTGGCGGATACATCAGAATGCAAAGGAGAAAAATAAATGGTAGAACGATACGCACGCGAAGAGATGAAAAAACTGTGGGACATGGAGGCCAAATACGGCGCGTGGCTACAGGTGGAAAAGGCGGCGGTCAAAGCGTGGAATAAGCTGGGGCTGATCCCTGACGGGGACTGCGAAAAGATTGTGAAAAACGCCCGGTTTGAGGTGGCGCGGATCGATGAGATCGAGCAGACCACCAAACACGATGTGATCGCTTTTCTCACCAGCGTCTCGGAGAGTCTGGGCGAAGAGAGCCGCTGGGTACACTACGGCATGACCAGCAGCGACGCGATCGATACGGGCGTAGCGCTGCAGATGCGCGACTCGCTGGACATCATCATCGAAGATGTGAAGATGCTGATGGCCTCAGTCCAAACCCGCGCCGAGGAGCATAAAAAGACCCTGATGGTGGGCCGCAGCCATGGCATCCACGGTGAGCCGATCACCTTCGGTCTGGTGCTGGCGGTGTGGTACGATGAGCTTAAGCGCCACCTGACCAATCTGGAGCAGACCCGCGAAGTGATTGCCGTGGGCAAAATCAGCGGCGCGATGGGGAACTTCGCTCATGCACCGCTGGAACTCGAAGAGCTGACCTGCGAATACCTCGGCCTCAAGCCCGCCCCCGCGTCCAATCAGATTATCCAGCGTGATCGCTACGCCCGGCTGGCCACCGCGCTGGCGTTGCTAGCGAGCAGCATCGAGAAGTTTGCTGTGCAGGTTCGCCACTGGCAGCGCACCGAGGTGTACGAGGCTGAGGAGTATTTCAGCCCCGGCCAAAAGGGCAGCAGTGCCATGCCGCATAAACGCAACCCGGTGCTGACCGAAAACATCACCGGCCTGGCCCGCATGATCCGCACCTATGCGACCCCCGCGATGGAGAATGTCGCCCTCTGGCACGAACGCGACATCAGCCACAGCTCTACTGAGCGCTTCTGGCTGCCCGACGCGTTTATCACCACCGATTTTATGCTCCACCGCATGAACGGCGTGATCGCCAAACTGGTCGTCTACCCCGAAAACATGATGAAAAACCTCAACCTCAC